>CAYLYC010000021.1:0-12121 GCA_964387715.1 uncultured Eubacteriales bacterium
TTTTACGTCGGTGATCACGTCACCGTCGATTTTTAAATACATTTTCATAATATCGCCGCATTTGGCGTTACCAACTTCACCAATGCCGTCAGCGTTTTCAATTTCGCCCACGTTACGGGGATTGGCGAAATGGTCCATAACCTGTTGGGTATACATTATCCATTCTCCTTTACGATTCTTTCCCAAAGAGGAGACATGGCACGAAGCCGCTCCACAATGGGAGGTAACACTTCTAAAATAGTTTTTGCATCCTCAAGGGTGTTTTCTTCCGAAAAAGACAGCCGCAACGACCCGTGAGCGATTTCATGAACCAGACCAATGGCAAGTAACACGTGGCTGGGATCCAATGAGCCGGAAGTACAGGCCGACCCGGAGGAGGCACAGATTCCGTTCATATCCAGCATCAGCAACAAGGATTCACCCTCAATGCCTTCAAAACACATATTCACGTTGCCGGGCAGACGGTGTTCCCGGCTGCCATTGACCCGGGAGCGTTCAATGGTAAGAGCGTGGTCAATAAAATAATCCCGAATCTCTTCCAATTTTTTGCGGTTTTCCTCCATGGAAGCAACCGCCAACGTAATGGCTTCGCCCAGTCCCACAATACCGGCAACGTTTTCGGTACCGGCACGTCGGGAACGTTCTTGTGCGCCGCCGTCGATCAATACCGCCGGCAGATTCCCCCGACGGACGTATAAAGCGCCTACCCCTTTCGGACCGTGGAATTTATGAGCGGATAAGGACAGCATATCCACACCCAAGTCCTCCACGTTTACGGGAATATGGCCAACTGCTTGTACAGCGTCGGTATGGAAGGGGATCTTTTTCTCGTTACAAATGGCAGCCAATTCTTTGATGGGCTGAATGGTGCCGATTTCGTTGTTGGCGTACATAATGGTAACCAGGCCGGTGTCCTCCCGGATGGCGTCTGCCAATTCTTCCGGACGAACCAAGCCGTCTTCATGTACGGGCAACAGGGTAACTTCAAATCCTTGCTTTTCCAGCGCTTTTAACGTGTGCAATACAGCGTGATGTTCAAACGCCGAGGAAATGATGTGGTTTTTGCCTTTCTTTTTCATGGCAAACGCCATGCCTTTGATGGCCCAGTTGTCGCTCTCACTTCCCCCGGAGGTGAAGTAGATCTCGTTGGTTTTAGCACCAAGAGCGGTTGCCACCTGTTCTCTGGCTGTTTCCACCGCCTCTTTGGCATCGTGGCTAAAGGAATACAAGCTGGAGGGGTTGGCATACTGGTGGGTCAGGTAGGGCATCATTTTATCCAATACCGCCGGCAAAAGACGGGTAGTGGCGGCATTATCAGCATATATCATTTTCTTCATGTACATAGCTCCTTCAATGAAGATACATATTATATAACACTTCAGTAAAACAGTATATCACAAAACTTCGTCAAAATCTACCCTTTTGTGAAGGAATTTTCCTTAAAAAAGTAGAAAATCCCAACTCTATTCTTTGTGTTTTTTTAGTTGTTATCCATAAAAAAACACCTTGCATAATCATCCTGCAAGGTGTATGGGCTATTGGGTTTCTTCCGGCATTGCCAAAGGATTTTTGGGGATGTGAATGGTGTATTCGATCATCCGGTCGGTTTCTTGCCGATGGGCGGTGGCGGGAACGCCTGAACGGTTCATGGTGGCTACTGCATTTTGAATGGTGTTGCCGAACAACCGCATATCGCCAATCACCGGTTGCCGTTTTGGTGGTGGCGGAATACAACCCTCTTTTACAGTCTGGTTTACCAACTGTTCGGTTTGGGAAAAGGTAAGTTCCTTGGCGATCACCCGCAACAAAACCTCATCCCGTACAGCGGTATCCCGGATCTTCAGCAGCAACCGTGCCTGTTTTTCGGTCAATTCACCTGCCAACACCCGTTCTTGTTGCCAGGGGGTCAGGGTGAGCAGTTGCAGTTTTTCGGTCAGGGTGGAAGGGGAGATGCCCAATCGAGGGGAAAGGTCTTCCGGTGTGAGTCCCCAAAAATCAAGCAGTTTTTCCAATGCCCTGGCTTCTTCAAAAAAATTCAGATCCTGTCGTTGCAGATTTTCCAGCAACGCCATAACAGCGGCGGTTTGATCGTTTACATCCACCACCAGGCAAGGAACTTTGGTCAGCCCCGCCATTTTGGCTGCCCGAAGCCGCCGTTCACCGGAGATGAGCAAATACCCGGAGGGGCTTTTTACAACCGTAAGAGGATGTAAGATCCCGTTTTCCCGTATGCTTTGGGATAAAGAAAAAAGGGCAGAATCATCAAATCGTTGCCGGGGCTGAGCAGGGTTTGGCATCAGCTTGTCCGTGGCAATCATACTCACCGGCCGTACATCCTTAAAACGAATCAGTTTCATTTCCATCACCGGGGAAAGTATAACACAGGCGGTGATCAAGAGATGTCGCAGGGAGGAGGAAGATTCTGTCCTTTTTTTGAATTATAAGGGTTTTTTTGCGATTTTAGAACCGTGACGGGGATATTTTTCCGGGGTGGGTCTCACTTTTTCGATGACAGCAATATGCCGCACCGAACCGTCCGACAGGGTAAAGGATACGGTCTCTTTTACCTTGCCGCCCAGCAGGTGGATGGCGTTGGCCGCCTCTTTCAGTTCTTCTTCGCAGGAAGGGCCTTTCATGGCGGCAAAACAGCCCCCCACCCTCACGTAGGGTAAACAGTATTCCGCCAACACTTGCAAGGAGGCCACAGCCCGTGCGGTAACCACATCAAATTGTTCACGCAATTCCGGCTTTGCCGCCCCTTCTTCTGCCCGGCTGTGCAGTACGGTGGCAGAGTGACCCAGCGTTTTCAACACTTCACCGATAAAGGTCAGCCGTTTGTTTAAACTGTCCATCAAGGTGAACTGCAAATCCGGTTGTGCGATCTTCAAAGGAATGGCAGGAAAACCGGCACCGGTGCCGATATCTAAAATTCGCTTGTTTCCGGTGAGATCGATGGCCTTTAACAGGGTTAAACTGTCAGCAAAATGCAACACCGCAATTCCTTCCGGCGAGGTAATGGCGGTAAGGTTCATTTTTTGGTTCCATTCCACCAACAGCCGGGCGTAACAGTCAAACTGCTCCAGTTGTTGGGGGGTCAGGGAAAGACCCATGGTATCCAAATTGGTTATCAGTCGTTCCCGGTCTAATACTTCACTCATGTTTCTATCTCCTTGGACGTTTGGGGATGTTTTTTTTGCGATCAGCTTCTATTTGGCGGTTGCGCAGTTCCCGCACCAATGACCGCACAATAAAGAAAATAAGAATGATAGCAAGGGGCAGGGATACCCAATACACAACGGTCATGACCTTTGCTTTAAAGGCGTCAATACGCTGGGCTTCTGCATCAATGGTGTAGTCCCATTGTTCAAAAACCGTATCCAGCAAGGAGTTGATGTTCTGGCTGAGTGTGCCGCTGTTGTCGATCAGCCCAAGGGTATAACAACCGCCGTTCATGACCGTGCAATAGGCAAGTCGGCCGATTTGCTGTTCCACACCGAAATCCACCCGATAAAACAACGCTCCCCGTTGTTCGATCTCTTTCACGGTTACGCTGTCCGGAATATCGGTTCCCAGCAGTAGACCCTTGGCGGTTTCTTTGTTTTCATAGGTGATCAAATCACCGATGGTGGCAGAAACCTCATCCTCTGTATAGGACAAAAACAGGGTGCATTGCATGGTGGAGGATACGCCAAGGAATAAGTAATCCTCATTGATTGAAAGGTCGGTGGGCGTGACCGATGGGCTGTGTTGTTCCAAAAACGAGATGTATTCATGCTGATTGTTTTCGTTGATAAGAACAAAGTCATCGGGCAGTTGCAGGGTCATGTTGTGTTGCGAAAAGGAAAGGGATTGGGCCGCCAGGCAGGGAAGGGTAAACGCACTGCACAGAACCACAATACAGATCAAAATGGTTAAACTACGGCGCATCGATCATTCTCCCTTCTTTTTCTTTGAAGATTGCAGGTCGTTTTCAAATTGGGGAACGTAGGTGTTGTCTTCCGGTTCACGGTTGGCTCTCCGATGGGCAAACAAACGAATCAGCGCAATCACCAGCATCACCCCGATCAAAATGAGCACCACCACCAAAACCGCTTTCAGGATGGTTGTGTCTTGGGCTTCCGCCTGGGGATTGGCCAAGGTTTTGGTGGGATAGAAGGAATAAAAGATCTGGTCACATTCTTCTTCTGCCGCCTGGGTGATGATGCCGTCGGCTTCGTAAAGAATGGAATACAGCTTGCCGTTGTAGATGGTTGCCATGTACATAGCGTCCATGCCGTCGTGCAGTCCGGTATTCAGCCCCAGCATCAGGGCGTGATATTTGTTTTGGTCGTATTCCCAACTTTGAGAAACGGTAATGCCGTTCACGTTAAAGGTTTCGATCTGGTCTTGTTCAAAATAGGTGAAATCATCGGTGTTTCCTGCTAATTGCCAAATGGATTGGGAATCTGACGTTTCCATTACCATGGCAGTGACCTTACGGGTGAGACCCAACTCGTCACTTGTTCCCTCGCCGTAAAATACACATCCCTGTTCCACGTATTCGGTAAATTCAGCTTTGGTAATACCAAGCTGGGGAAGGGTTTCCGGGTCTTCGCCGGCTTTTAACACCGTGATATCGTCCGGCAGATCGATGGAAAAATAGGCGTCTTCGCTGGTGTAGGTGGTGGTACCGCAAGCGGTCAGCACACACAGAAAGACCACCAGCATACACAGGGATATAACTCGTTTCATACAGGATACCTCGTTTCTCAAGGAGTGATAATAACCGGCGGATTTTCCAGCAGGTCGTACAGCATAGCCGGTTCGGTAATGTTCAGCCGTTTCCAAACGCCGGCTTGTACAGAGGAGGAGTTGGAAGAATAATACTTCATGTATTTACCCACCAGGCCGTATTCCACGGCGATGGATGAGTTGCTGTTCATGGCAATGGAAGTATCGCTGGGGGGCGTGGAAACCACCTTGCCGCATTCTGCGTAAATGGCGGCGATCAACTGCTTCTCGGTTTTGCCTTTGAAACCGCCGATCTCGTTGAAGGCGGCCTGGATGCGGTTAAAAGCGCCTCCCACTCCGTGTTGAATGGCACGGGACCACAAAGCGGCTTTCAGCGCCAAACTGTAATTATCAGCATAAAAATTCATCTCGGTGATCAACCGATTGACCAGGGGTTCGTAATATAACCCCATGCAATATGCCATTTGACAGGAGCGAAATTCATCGGCTTGGGTTTTGGCGATGTTTTTCCAGGCGGCATCAAAGTAGGTGCCAAAGGTTTTGTCCTTTCCTCCGTCTTTGATGTGGGCGTTTTTCAAGGTTGTACCAATGTCTACGTTAAAACCGGTGTCGATCAGCCAGTTGTAGAAGGTTTTCGGCCCGTTGGAACCGGCATACAGTTGAAAACAACCGTAGGATTTGTCTGTGCCGCTGCCGGAGATACTGGCAGGGTTGTCCCGGGATTCAAAATAAGCGGCAATGGAGCCCATGTAATCGTACTCCCGGTATACCTGCACCTTGCAGGTGGTTTTCACCGTGCCCACCGAAGCGGTAATAATGGCAGACCCCTTTGCCACACCAAAAACAATGCCGCTGTCGCTGACGGTGGCAACCGAATGGTCAGAGGAGGTCCATTTCACGGTTTGACCTGAACCGCCGGTGTAGGTAGCAGTCAGGTAATACATTCCGTAATCCCACATGGAGATGGAGGTTTTGTTCAATTTCAGATTTTTCACCGCGGAAATAACCGTAACGGTGCATTGACTGGTGGCTTTTTGGTCGCCGGTGGTGGCGGTGATGACCGCTGTACCCGGCTTTTTGGCGGTAATCAACCCTTTTGCTGAAACCACGGCCACCGAAGTGTTACTGCTTTGATAGGTAATGGTTCGGTCGGGGGCGTCTGCCGGAACAATGTTGGGGGTGATTTGAAACGTTTCGGTTTCTTCCATGGTAAGATCGGTGGCGTTTAAAATGATTTCCGTGGGCTTACTGATGACCTGCACCCGGCACACCGCCATGGCGGTGCGGTTCTTGGTGAGCAGGGTGATGTTGGCTGTTCCAACGGCAACCGGTGTCACCATGCCGGTGCTTGATACGGTGGCAACATCGGTGTTGTCGCTGTAATAGTAAACGCCCGGATCGTTGAACTGGGCAGGGGTAACGGTATAGGTGATGGGTTTGGCTGTTCCGTCGGAAAGATATAGATCCATCTCCTGGGGTGACGGGGTAATAGCGGTAATGGTTTGCTCAAAAGTAAGGGTTTGGGTAATAGGTTGGCATAGGGGCTGCATGATTCGATCCCAACAATACACCGTCCATTGGTCGCCATCCTCTGGCTGGTCAAAACCGTGGGTCAGGGAAATATAATTGGCACCCGGTTTGACGGTGACGGGTAAAACGGTGGAGGAGGTCACCTTGCCGTCCTCATTTTTAATAACCGAATACAATGTGCAGGTCACCGTTTGGTCGGCGGGATTGGACAGGGAAACGGTTGCCAGGATCTGACGACCGTTCATATCCATCCCCATGGTGTATAACGCCAGTTGCAACCCTTGGTCTTCCTCCGCTGTCACCGTTTGTTGGGAAAGATATAGGGGAAGGGATGCCTGTTCGGTGGCAACTGCCTGGGATGAAGGTTCTGCCGAAACGGCCTCTGCCGGCTGACTGGTTTGGTCGGTGTCCGAGGAAGGCCTGCTGTCTATGGGAGCGGCTTGCTGTGCCGGTTGGCTGGAAATGACCGATTGGGTGGTAATGACCGATTGGGTGGGTACTGTAACCGTGGGATAGGGTACTGCTGTGACCGGTGAGAAACCGATGATAAACAGCAAAATAAACGCCAATATACGAATGGGTATCATGTTGCCAACGCCTCCTTATTGTTCATAATATCTTATTGTATCATATTTTGAACGGTTTTGCAACCAAACAAAAAACATCCACCCGAACAGAGTGGATGTTTATAGGAAAACAGAGGGAACAGCAAGGGCTTACCTTACTTATTTCATGCCGTTTTCATAAGATTGGATCATCTTTTTAACCATCTGACCACCGATAGAACCGGCTTGTTTTGCGGTCAGATCGCCGTTGTAACCGTCTTTCAGGTTTACACCAACTTCGTTAGCGGATTCCATCTTAAAGCGGTTCAAAGCTTCACGAGCTTCGGGTACAAGAGATTTTTTGTTGTTAGACATTGTTTTTTACACTCCTTACATATCAAGTCATATATGATCAGCGTTTGCAAAAGTATTGTATGTTTTGTATGAAGGAATATGATAGTTAACTTTATGAAAATATGGCAATTTTTGTTTGTCTGCATTTGTTGAACCTATTGCGCAGTCGTGTAAAAAAACCTGCACAATAATATGTGCAGGTAAGATCTATTCTACAACAAACAGCCGGAATCCCGGGTCTTCCACTTGCATTCCGTCCCGTTGATACACCCGGATGGCAACCGGATTGTCGGCAAACAGATAGGCGGGTTTCTCTTTTGCTCCTGCCAGGGACAGCAGGTGAATGATCAGTGCGCCGGCAAAGCCACAACCCCGGAAGGATTCGCCGGTCATCACGTTGCTGATGCGCATTACCTCTCCGTCATCCCACAACCCTGCCATGGTAACCGGTACGCCCATGGCACGTCCTATCGTAAGGGTATAACTTTCGTGGTTCATACTGCCTCGCAGCAACCCTTCCAAATGAAGGTTTTCACCAATGATATTTTGGTTGATATCCCCATCCCATTGTCTTAACCGTTCAAAGGTCAGGGGAGAGGAAAGGGAACGCACCTTTGGCTGACGGCAGGTAAGCAGTTGCAAGGGCGAGGGGGTCACCCTTTTGCCAAGCGCATTTGCGGCGGCGGTCAGGGCGGCTTCCTCCTCCGGCGGCAAATAACAGTACAGCCGGGCGGGTAATGCCTTGTGAGCGTAATACCGGTCACATTCCTCTATGGCGGCGGCATAATCGGTGGGGCAAAGGATCACCCCATGATTGGCTTCCACCGAAAGGGTGTTATTGGCATTGTAGAAAAAGGTGCAGTACTCCCCCTCTTCCCGGTTGGAAAACAAACGGGGATACAGGGCTTGGGCGTTAAGAATGTTTGAAAACAGTTTATCCATATCAGTTGTTGATCCCATGGGTCACCTGGGGTGTTTGCACCGTGATGGGGGCAAAGGTGTACCCTTTTTCAATGTAAAATTCAATAATTTGCGGCAGGGCCTCTACCGTGGTATCCTTAGAATCGGTATCGTGCATCAGCACCACGTCTTGTTTGTGTTTACCTCCGTAGGTTTTAATGTTGTTCATGATCTGGGAAACCGGTACGTTGTTGCCGGAGGCATCGGTGCTGTCCACGTTCCAGTCGTAATACACATATCCTTGGTTTAGGGTCTCGGTGGCAAGAGCGGTCATGATGCCGGTACAGTAAGAGCGGCTGACCGTGTTGCTGGAGCCGCCGGGAAACCGGATGACCTTGGCATCCACACCGGTGTATTGCTTTACGGCGTTGCCGATCTTGGTGAGATCATCAAAATACGCCTTTTGGGAACGGTAGATGGAACTGTACTTGTGGGAATAGGTGTGAAGGGCGACCGTGTGACCTTGCTCATGGATCTGCTTGGTGTAGGACAGTTTGTTTGTGCCGATCACAAAAAAAGTGGCTTTCACACGATACTTTTCCAGAATATCCAGAATTTTCAAGGTGTTTTCTGACGGACCGTCATCAAAGGTCAGGTAACAGGTTTTTTCGGTTACTGCCACCGTGCCGTATTGCGAAACACGGGAAGCGGTAGATTGACTGGCGGTTTTTTTGGTTTGCAACAGTTCGTTGTAACGGGAGGTCAAGTCGGATACCTGGTCTTTGTAGGCGTTGATATCCTTGTCCTTTTTGGCATTGTCACTTTCCAGCCCGGCAATACTGGCGTTTTGATCGTCAATGGTGGCGTTGGCTGAACTGTTTTTCTCATTCAGATCCTGAATGGCAGATTGTTGAGAAGCGATCTTGCCGGATAAACTGTCGATATCTTCATTTTGATTGCGAATGACCACAACGGTGCTCACCAATGCCCCAATCAGCAGAATAATAATTCCTATAATAATGATCTTTCCTACAGAAACTCGTTTCATTTGTTTTACATCCCCCTATAAAGTAGTTATAGTATAATCGTTTTTTTATAAAAAGTAAACCACTCAGACAATAAATTCTCCCTTTTTTTTATTTTCAGCAAAACAATATACGTTTTTTTGCGTTACTAAATTGACAAACCATGATAAATAATGTTATAATACATAAAATTACTTGCCTTGGTGCAAGTGAGTGGTATTTATGCGTAAATTACCATATCAATTACATGAGGTGATAATCTATGTGTGGTATTGTTGGATATGTAGGTAAAGAACAGGTTGCTCCCATTTTGTTGGACGGTCTATCCCGTTTGGAATACCGGGGTTATGACTCCGCCGGTATTGCCTGCATGGAAGAGGGTGGCATTTCCATCCATAAAGCAAAAGGCCGGTTGCAGGTGTTGAGTGATATGATCGACGGCGGTGCCGGTGTTACTTCCGGACTTGGTATCGGTCATACCCGTTGGGCAACCCACGGTAAACCCTCGGACGAAAACTCTCACCCTCATCTGTCTGCCAATGGACATTTTGCGGTGGTGCATAACGGTATCATCGAAAACTATAATGAAATCAAAGCCGGTCTGACGGCTGACGGTGTAACCTTTGCTTCCGAAACGGATAGTGAAGTGATTGCCCATTTGTTGGAAAAATATTATGACGGGGATCTGCTGAAAACCGTAAAGAAAACCGTAGATATGTTGGAGGGTTCTTATGCCCTCGGCATTATCTGTAAAGATTTTGATGACCGTTTTGTTGCGGTGCGCCATGCTTCTCCGCTGATCGTCGGCTTGTCTGAACAAGGCAATTTCGTGGCATCGGATATTCCTGCTATTTTGTCTTATACCCGCAAGATCTACCATTTGGGCGAAGGGGAGATCGTGGAACTGACCGGCGATAAAGTCCGGGTGTTCAACAGCGACCTGGAACCGGTGATCAAACAAGCGGAAGAAATCACCTGGGATGTGAAATCCGCCGAAAAAGACGGTTATGATTATTTTATGGAAAAAGAGATCATGGAGCAGCCCAGAGCATTGCATGATACCATTTCTCCCCGTATCAACGACCGGGGTGAGATCGTGCTGGACGGTGTGAACCTGACCAAAGAGGATATTGAAGGATACCGCCGCATCTATATTACCGCTTGTGGTTCGGCTTACCACGTAGGCATGGTGGGTAAATATATCATCGAAAAACTCACCCGTATCCCGGTGGAAGTGGATCTGGCCAGTGAATTCCGCTACCGTGATCCCATTGTGGACGATAAAACGCTGATGATCATCATCAGCCAGTCGGGGGAAACCGCCGACACCTTAGCCGCCCTGCGGGAAGGGAAAGCCAGAGGCGCCCGTATCCTTTCGGTGGTCAATGTGGTTGGTTCCTCTATCGCCAACGAGTCGGACGACGTGCTGTATACCTGGGCAGGTCCGGAAATTGCTGTGGCAACCACCAAAGCATATTCAACCCAGCTTTCCATGATGTATTTGATTGCTTTATATATGGCAGAAAAACTGGGAATGATCGACAATGAAGAACTGCGCACCATGTTGGCATCCTTAATGCAACTGCCGGAATTGGTGCAGCAGGTGATCGACCGTACCGGTGATCTGGTAAAAGAATTGGCAAAAACCTATCATGGGGTGGAACACGCTTATTATCTGGGCAGAAACGTGGACTACGCCGTTGCCCTGGAAGCGTCCTTGAAATTGAAGGAAGTCAGTTATGTTCATTCTGAAGCATACGCTGCCGGTGAATTGAAACACGGTACCATTTCCTTGATTGAAGAAGGTACGCTGGTGGTGGCTCTTGCCGGTTGTCACCGTGTGGTGGAAAAAACCGTATCCAATATTCAAGAGGTAAAAGCACGGGGTGCTAAAGTGGTGGTGGTAACCACCGAGGATAATACCGGTGTGGAACACGTTAGCGACCATGTGATCTATCTGCCCAAAACCAAAGAAATGTTCCTGCCTTCGGTAGAAGTGATCCCCATGCAAATGCTGGGCTTCTATTTGGCAAAAGAGCGGGGTTGCGATGTGGATAAACCCCGGAATCTGGCAAAATCTGTTACCGTTGAATAAGGAGAAGTGAAATGCTTACCAGTTTAACTGTTGCCCAATTGTTGGATGTAACCAAAACGGTTGCCGCCCCCTTATTTGAGGGAAAAACCTATCCCTATGAAGTGTTGCCGCTGATTGGTGAATTTATTAAAACCAAAGGTGCCCAATTGGGAGAGGAATATGAACACAGGGGCAATCACGTGTATGTTGCCCGTTCCGCAAAAGTGGCGGCATCTGCCTTGCTTGGCGGCCCTTGCATCGTTGGACCGGAAGCGGAAGTCCGTCATGGGGCTTTTGTACGGGGCAATGCGATCATCGGTGCCGGTGCGGTAGTGGGCAATTCCACCGAACTGAAAAACTGCATTTTGTTTGATAAGGTGCAGGTTCCTCATTATAACTATGTAGGCGATGCGGTGCTGGGCTTTAAGGCACATATGGGTGCCGGCGCCGTTACCGCCAACATTAAGGCAGACGGCTCTGACGTAACCATCCGAGGGGTGGAGGGCAACCTGAACACCGGTTTGCGTAAAGTGGGCGCAGTGTTGGGGGATTATGCCGACGTGGGCTGCAACAGCGTTCTTACGCCCGGCGCAGTGATCGGACGGCATACCAACGTGTATCCCTTGTCCATGGTGCGAGGGGAAGTGCCTGCCGGTTGCATTTATAAAGGCAAAGGAAATATTGTAAAGAAAAAATAAAGCAAAACAACCGTCCACGATTCATGGGCGGTTGTTTTACATATAAGGAGAATATTCAAATGACCCCAAGAGCGAAAATGGCATTGGATCAGTTTCAGGTGCGGAAAAGAAGAACATACGCCAATGGCGTATGAATTTATGTTCTCAAAAAACCTAACGGTGTCAATTGGTGGGACTCTCCTCTCCACCGAACAACAATCCCCCGGATTGTTGTTCTGCGATTTTGCCGGTTCGCTTTGCTCACGCAAAATCGGGTGTCGTTTC
>CAYLYC010000022.1:0-11964 GCA_964387715.1 uncultured Eubacteriales bacterium
CTCAAACAGTGAAGCTTGTGCATATATCGGAATTGAAGATGAAAAGGGTAAATTGATATGGCGTTGCCCCAAATGCGGGAATACCAATCAAGATAAAATGAATGTTGCCCGTCGTACCTGCGGTTATATTGGTACCCAATACTGGAATCAAGGCAGAACCCAGGAAATCAAAGAACGGGTATTGCACCTGTAAAATTAAACAATGCCCACTGTTTTTCGCAGTGGGCATCATCGTTGACAGAAAGAGTTGTTTATGTATTACGGAGAAATAAAGAATTGTGATATTGCAAACGGCATCGGTGTACGGGTTACGCTGTTTGTATCTGGTTGCACCAACCATTGTGAACAGTGTTTTCAACCCCAAACCTGGGCATTTGATTACGGTCAGCCCTTTACCGCACAAACCGAGGCAATGCTGTTGGAACTGCTAAAGCCGGACTATATTGACGGATTGACCCTTTTAGGGGGCGAACCCTTTGAACCGGCCAATCAACGGGCGTTGATTCCTTTCCTGCGACGGGTCAGGGAGACCTATCCAACCAAAACCGTTTGGTGTTTTACCGGCTTTCGGCTGGATGACGAATTGTTGCAAAACAGTTACGCCCGGTGTGAATCCACCGACGAAATGCTGTCCTTGATCGACGTTTTGGTGGATGGCAGATTTGTCAATGCTCTCAAGGATATATCCTTGCGCTTCCGTGGTTCTTCCAATCAACGTATTATCGATCTTCCCAAAACCTTGGCATCGGGTAAAATCATTCCTTGGGAAGGGTAAAACAGAACCTCCCGACCAAAAACGGTTGGGAGGTTTCATGTTATTTACAAAAATGTTCAATATAATGCTCTAAAGCGTCAGCAATGACCTTCACAGCGGCTTCCCGGCCGTTTACTTCGCCGGTTACGGTTTCTTTGTCTTCCAGCGCTTTATATACCGTGAAGAAATGGGTCATTTCGTCAAAAATATGGGGCGGAAGATCGGAAATGTCTTTGTATTTGTTGTAGTTGGGGTCGGAAAAGGGGATGGCGATAATTTTTTCATCGTGCCGTCCGCCGTCTAACATGGAGATAAAGCCGATGGGATAGCAACGAACCAAGGTTAAGGGTTCCAGCGCTTCAGAACACAAAATCAGTACGTCCAACGGGTCTTCGTCATCACCGTAAGAACGGGGAATAAAACCGTAGTTGGCAGGGTAGTGGGTAGAGGTGTATAAAACCCGGTCCAGAATAATCAAACCGGTTTCTTTGTCCAGTTCGTATTTTTTCTTGCTGCCTTTGGAAATTTCAACCACAGCAACAAAATCCTCCGGATTGATTCGTTTGGGGTCGATATTGTGCCAGATGTTCATAGAATCACGCCTTTCTGATAATGTCCCTATTATACATATATCCAGGCAAAAAATCAAGTAAAAGAACAACAACAAAGTTAATATTTTTGGCGATTTTCTTGTTTTATTGCCGGTTTTGGATCATGGTTTTCACAAAATCCCATTTGTCATCTTCGGTGAGTTCCAACAGATCCACGATTTCTTCAAATTTCTTGCGGTTTTTTCCAAAATCTTCAGGATGATGGGCGTCCCCTCCAAGGTAAAACTTGCAACCCATTTTTTTGGCGATCTGATAAGGATGCAGAATGGCAGGCAGTTGGGATTGGTCATAATCTTCCGGATGCAAATTCAGTTCCACACCCATGCCCAGTTTTGTCACACGGCTGAAAAAACTTTCCCATTCTTCATCGGAAAACAGAGCCAAACATTCGGTCACGTGATGACCTGGCGGCATAGGGATCCAGGTGATGTGAGCCAGTCCCACCCGTTCAAAGGGAAGATCCATCGACAATGCTTTTTCCATCCGCTCTTTTAAGTAGTTTGCAGTGTCTTCTACCGACAGCGGTGTTTTGGCAGGATCGGTGACACAACCGACTAAATGAATATGGGTCAACGCAAGAATGTAGTAATCAAGATTAGGCAGTTCATCCTCGTGTAACAACAACTGCCCGTGCATATCCATGTCCACTTCCGCACCTGCTAAAAAGCGGCATTTTTTTGACTGCGGCAGTTCTTTTAGGGAGGGCCAGATGATTTCCCGTGTGTCAGGCCACAAATGGTCAGAAACGCCAACCAAAGAAAAATTGTTGGTCAAGGCGTAGGCCAGGATCCCATCCTTGTTTTGACGGGCATCTCTGGAACAGGGGGAAACAAAACTGTGGTTGTGTAGATCGTGGTCAATGATATATCTCATAATCGGCACTCCCTTCTTTGTGTTTCACTATATCATATCAAACAGAAAAAATCAAGAAACAGTGGTTGCCCCTTTTAAAGCAATATGTTACAATAAAGATATAGCATATCATATGATTATATACGATTTTGAAAAAATTCCTATAATTGTTTTTTTTAGATTTATATAGAGTTGAAATATAAGGGATACAATTTGAATGAGGTGAGGAAATGTTTAATATTTTGGTTGTAGAAGATGACGCAAATGTTCGTAAATTGTATGGTGCAGTGTTGTCGCAAAACGGTTATAACCCAATTTTAGCAAAAGACGGTGCTGATGGTTTTGATAAAATGGACCATCAATACATTGACCTGATCGTGTTGGACGTTATGCTGCCGGATATGGATGGCTTTACCTTTGCCGAAATGGTGCGGGACGGCGGCATGAACGTGCCCATTATCATGGCAACAGCCAGAGAAACCATTATTGATAAACGGCGTGGCTTTGCGGTTGGTTGCGACGACTATATGGTCAAGCCCATCGATGAAGAGGAATTGCTTATGCGTATTCAAGCCATTCTTCGCCGTTCTAAAATTGCCCATGAACATAAAATCGAGTTGACCAATACGGTTTTGGATTATGATGGATTAACGGTAACCTTTAACGGCGAGACCCAGATCTTGCCCCAAAAAGAGTTTATGTTGCTGTATACCATGCTTTCCTACCAAAACAAAATCTTTACCCGTCGTTCCTTGATGGACGAGATCTGGGATATGGACAGCGAAACCGACGAGCGTACGGTGGATGTTCATATTAACCGTCTGCGGGAAAAATTCAAGAACAATTCGGATTTTGATATCATCACCGTTCGTGGTTTGGGATACAAGGCGGTGATCCGATGAAGCGGTTTCAACATTTACGTACCGCCATGGTGTTAATGATCATGTCGGTTATGGGCGTTTCCTGGGTGGCCTGCGGCATGATCCTTCTTTTCATCCGTGTCCTTGGTGCCATGAAACCCTATTTGGGTATAACCTCCATTCTTCTTGGTGTTATAATGTTTATCATCAGTTTTGTGATCGGCTCGCTGTTGACCTTTGTGATTGCAAAACACTTCCTCAAGCCCTTGCATAGTTTGATTCAGGCAAATCGAAAGATTCAATCGGGCGATTTTACCGTTCGGGTGAGTGAAGAACACTATCCTGCCGGCGAAATGTACGACCTGCTTCATAGTTTCAATTTGATGGCCAGCGAACTGGAGCATATCGAATTATACCGTTCGGACTTTATCAATAACTTTTCTCATGAGTTCAAAACTCCCATCGTTTCCATTCGTGGATTTGCCAAGCAATTAAAAAATGCCGACCTGACCCAGGAACAACGGGATGAATATTTGGATATCATCATCAGCGAATCGGAAAAACTATGTAATATGTCCGGCAACGTTTTGCAAATGACCAAACTGGAAAATCAAAGTATCGTTTCTGACCGTACCGAGTTTTCTTTGGATGAACAGATCCGGAATTCGGTTTTGCTGTTGGAACAAAAATGGAGCGAAAAAAATATAGAAATGCAAATCGACCTGCCCAATATCACCATAAACAGCAACGAGGATATGTTGGCGCAGGTGTGGAACAATCTATTGGATAACGCCATCAAGTTCACCTCCAAAAACGGAACGGTAGGTGTCTATGCCCATATGGATGGGGATAAAATATGGGTTAAGGTGTATGATACCGGCTGCGGAATGTCGGAAGAAACCATAAGCCACATCTTTGAAAAATTCTATCAGGGCGATTCCTCTCACAGTAAGCAGGGCAATGGGTTAGGATTGCCGATTGTAAAGCGCATTGTGGAACTATGCGGCGGCAGTATTACAGCAGAAAGCAAACCGGGCGAAGGTGCTTCGTTTACCGTGTGTCTGCCCAAGGAATAATTGAATAATCATCAGGCACCCAGACAACCCCCTTGGAATACAATGCAGTGAATGCTATTCCAAGGGGTGTTGTATTTATGTCAAAATCGTTTGAGGAGATTCGGGCGCAATCTCCCTGCTTCTTTTTGGGGGCAAACACCGGCAACGGTTTCTACAATGGATTTGATCAGATTTATAAGCCGAAAGAAGGGGAACGGCTATTCATCATCAAAGGCGGTCCGGGAACGGGTAAATCCACCCTGATGAAGAATATTGCGGTGTTTATGGAACAACAAGGACAGCCGTGTGAACTTTGTTTTTGTTCCTCCGACCCAGGTTCGCTGGACGGTATTCGCTTTCCTAAAGCGGGGATCGCCATTGTGGATGGAACGGCGCCTCATGTTATGGAACCAAAATATGTGGGTGTGTGCGAGGAAATTATCAACGTGGGCAGTTGCCTGAACAGCAAGGAACTGGAAAATAACAGAAAAGAAATTCTGGATCTATATGCCCAAAACGCCCAATTCCACCGCAAAGCCAACCGATATTTAGCGGCGGCTTCCGGCTTGTTGGAGGACAGTTATGCCATTGATTGCGAATACTCGAATTTGGAGAGGGCGCAGGAAACGGCACTTCGGTTGTGCCGGGACCTGTTACCGGCACAGAGCGGTGGATCAGCAGAAACCAAACGCTTTTTGTCTGGTGCTACACCGGATGGCACCGTTGTTTTTGAACAAACCTTGTGTTATTATGCCAATACCGTTTTAGCCATTGAGGATGAATATGGCGGTTCGGCATCGGTGATGATGTCGGTGATTCGACGGTATGCCTTGGATGCGGGTTACAGCGTGATTACCTGTCCCTGCGCTTTATTCCCGGAACGTAAGATCGACCATATCATGATACCCCAACGGTCGTTGGCGTTTACCTCGGTCAACGGATTTTTACCCATTACGGTGGATACCAACCGCCGT
The DNA here is from genome assembly GCA_964387715.1 of uncultured Eubacteriales bacterium. Classification (GTDB taxonomy): domain Bacteria; phylum Bacillota; class Clostridia; order Oscillospirales; family Acutalibacteraceae; genus UMGS1484. Next base: position 5,107 of record CAYLYC010000022.1, read on the forward strand.
ATTCATGCCAGACGTTTTCGGGACGGGGAAGGGATGAACAGCAAAAAACAACGGCTCCGCTTTAACCGACGGGCATCAGAAGAACTGTTGGACGGCGCACACGATTGTATTGCCCAGGCACGGGCAGTTCATGATGACTTGGAGAGGTATTATATCCATGCCATGGATTTTGAACGGTTAGAATCCATACAACATGGGCTGGAAAAACGGCTGCTGCAAATGCTTTGAACCAAAACGCTGTCACGGTTTATTCAATATTGTTTTTCTGGAAATAAAAAGATATTAACCTTGATTTTTATTGCTGTCTGTGATATGATGAACAAAACTGCAATCTTGTTAAACACGCAGGATACCACCCTGCGTGTTTTCTATGTTAATGGGAATGAGGAATCACAATGGAACAAATTCAATGGCAAACCTATAAAAGCGGAACAGACATTCGTGGTGTTGCGGTGGAGACCGATCACGGTCCGGTAACCTTAACAGACCCGGTGGTAACTGCCATCACCAACGGCTTTGTTTTATGGTTGTCCAAAAAAACCGGTAAACCAGCCCGGGAATTAACCCTTGCCGTCGGGCACGATAGCCGTATTTCTGCATCTCGCATTTCATCTTGTGTGATGAACACCGCCGCCAATTGCGGTTGCAAGGTTTTGGATTGCGGTCTTGCGTCAACCCCCTCTATGTTTATGATTACGGTGGAACAGCCGGTGGATGGCTCAGTGCAAATTACCGCCAGTCATCATCCCTACCACTTAAATGGGCTGAAATTCTTCACCCGGGATGGGGGTCTGCAAGGGGAAGATATTTCCCAAATTCTCCGGTATTGTATGGAGGAGATGAAGCCGGACTCTGCACCGGGCGGTGTGATTGAACCCGTGGATTTTATGGATGATTACGCCTTGATTTTGCAAAATATGATTGCTTCCGGCGTGAACAAAAAACCGGAAGACCTCCCCTTGAAGGGGTTCCACATTGTGGTAGACGCAGGGAATGGTGCCGGCGGTTTTTATGCAACCAAGGTTTTACAACCCTTGGGCGCTGATATTTCCGGCAGCGTGTTTTTAGAGCCGGACGGTATGTTTCCCAATCACATCCCCAATCCGGAAGATAAGATGGCAATGGCATCCATTCGTCAAGCGGTGCTATCCAGTCAAGCGGATTTTGGGGTTATCTTTGACACCGATGTGGACCGTGCCGGATGTGTTGATGCAGAAGGTAGGGAGATCAATCGAAACCGATTGGTGGCATTGGCATCTGCCCTGGCGCTTGAAGGGGAGGAAAACGGCATCGTTGTAACCGACTCGGTTACTTCTGACGGCTTGAAAAAGTTCATCGAAGACACCCTGCATGGGGAGCATTATCGGTATAAACGGGGATACCGGAACGTCATCAATAAAGCGGTAGAATTATGTGAGCAGGGAAAAAACGCCCCTCTTGCCATTGAAACCAGCGGTCATGCCGCCTTCCGTGAAAACTATTTTTTGGATGACGGCGCTTATTTGATTACCAGAATCATTATCAAATTGATTCAGTTAAAAGAGCAAGGTAAAACCTTGGCGGATCTGTTCTCCGCTCTTGAAGAACCGGCCCAAGCAAAGGAATTGCGGTTCAACATTCTTGGCGACGACTTTGCCGCTTACGGTCAACAGGTGTTGGCCCGGTTAGAATCCTTTGCCAATCAAACCGATGGCTTTACGTTGGCACCGGATAACCGAGAGGGGATTCGTATTTGCGCCGACTGGCATCATGGCGACGGATGGTTGCTTCTTCGTCTCAGCGTTCACGATCCGGTTATGCCGCTGAATGTGGAAAGCCGCTACGTGGGCGGTTGTGAGCGCATTCTGGAACAGGTAAAGCCCTTGTTGCTTTCTTGCGATCGTCTGGATTGCAGTTGTTTACAATAGTTTCATATAAGGAAAGCCATAGGAAGCATTGAACTTCCTATGGCTTTTTTGTAGTTTATTTCATGGTAAAGCAAACGGCGGTTCTTGCAGGAAGATATACCGAAAAACCGGTGGCGTTACCATCACACTTGACCGCAGTATAGGTCATGGAGCAATCAATACGATCCCAGCCGCCAAAACGCTGGTCATCCGAGGAAAAGATGGGGACGTAATCGCCCTCTTTATCCACGGGAATCCAATAGCCCTCCTGGGATTGTTCCGGGTGCAGATTGACCGCAAAAATCACCTTACCCCGTTTGTAAACCAAAATCTGTTTTTGTTCATCTAAAAACAGAGCGGTAGGTTGATGGGCAAACAGGTTACGCTTTTTGGTCATGGCAACCAGTTGTCGGTCAAACTCGTTCAAAAACCGGTATTTCAGCAGAGGATCGTCAGCCAGGTGCCATTGTCTGCGGCAGTAATGGTAACTCCATCCATTGCCCTGACGGGGAAAATCGATCCATTCCGGATGACCGAATTCGTTGCCCATAAAGTTCAAATAACCCTCTCCGCCCAGCGTCATGGTCACAAACCGCAGAAGCTTGTGAAGGGCAATGCCTCGGTCGATCACCAAACTGGGAGTAGTGACCGACATGTTGGTATACATTTCGCTGTCACATAGGCGGAACATAACGGTTTTGTCGCCAACCAGCGCCTGGTCGTGGGATTCAACGTAGCCAATGTACTTTTCACCGGGTCGGCGAGTTGTTAATTCATGCCAGATATGCCATACGTTCCATTGTTGATCCGGTACTTCCTTGAGCAGTTTGATCCACATATCCGGAACGCCCATGGAAAGGCGATAGTCAAAACCAATGCCGCCGGAAGCCACCGTTAAACACATACCGGGCATGGCAGACATATCCTCAGCAATGGTAATGGCCTTGGGATTGACTTGACGAATCAGGTCATTTGCCAACTGTAAATAGGTTATGGCTTCTGTATCGGTGTTAAGGGAAAAATATTTGGAATAATCGGTAAAGGTGACGCCTAAACCGTGGTCGTGATAGATCATGGAGGTAACGCCATCAAAGCGGAAACCGTCAAAATGATATTCTTCCAACCAGAATTTCAAATTGGATAGCAGGAAGTGAAGAACCTCGTCCTTGCCATAGTTGAACAGTTTGGTATCCCATGCCGGATGGTGTCCCTTTTCACCCACGTGGAAAAATTGATAATCCGTTCCGTCAAATTGATTGATGCCCTCTGCCGTGTTCTTTACCGCATGAGAATGCACCACATCCAGCAATACGGCAATGCCCATTTTGTGGGCCGTATCGATCAACCGTTTCAATTGATTGGGCGTTCCGTAACGGGAGGAGGCGGCAAAAAAGGAGGAAACCTGGTAACCAAAAGAGCCGTAATAGGGATGTTCCATAATTGCCATGATCTGAATGGCGGTGTAGCCCAGTTTTTTGATACGGGGCAACACGTTAATACGAAAATCATCATAGGAATTGATACGACCATCCTCGCCGGACATCCCAATATGACATTCGTAAATCAACAATTTTTTATTGGGGCAAAAGTCCTGGATATTCCAATGATAGCGGGGTTCATCGTCGATCTGGGCAGTCCAGACATAGTTCGTCGGGTCTTGTACCACCCGTTTGGCGTATAAAGGAATACGTTCCAGAAGTTGTCCGTCTTTTTCAACCACCGTTTTGACTTTACAGCCGTGATATAAACGGTTTTTGCCGGTGAGATGTACTTCCCAAACACCGTTCCCCATGGGGGTTAAGGGTAGGGAAGTGGGTTGCCATTCATTCATGTCACCCATGATATAGACCCGATCAGCCCCCGGTGCCCATTCACGGTAAACCCAACCGGTTTCGGTCTTGTGAAACCCGAAAAACAAATGGCCGTTGGCAAAATCCTTGAGGGATTTATGATTGGCTAATAACCGTTTTTTCTGATTTTCGTAATTGGACATGCGCAGGGAAATATCGTTTTCGAATGGTTTCAGGTAAGGATCCAGCGTTAAAATTTCCCAGTTCATTGATCTCCCTCACTTTATGATGGCAATTTCATGTTGTTGTAATCCAGTTTTTCGTACAAATTGGACCAGTTAAAGTTACAAACATAGGTGCTTTTTCCATCGCAGGTTAGCATCGTACCTTCCTCATATACTGAAATTTCAATGGCGGGTAAATATTCGTTGGTATCTGCTTTGCAAACGTTGATGGAATATCGTTCGTTAACGGTCGTGGGGGTAAAACTGTTGGAAAGTTTTAGGTTTTGCAAGGGCTTCAGGATGGATTCAAATTCATCTGGTTTTGTAACCAGTTTGAATTGCTCGTTGAAGATGTCTTGAAATGAAATTTCTACAATTTCATCGGCTGACATGGAAAAAACAGGGGACAGATCAACCAATGTTTTGGCGGCGCAATGGGTCTCCAGCGTTGAAACCAAAGAACCGGCCGTTCCGGTATACAAACGGTCATCCACCTGAAGCAGTTCCTTGGAAAAAACAGTGATGGTGTGTTTGGCGATGTTGTTTTTGTCTAAAAGAGAAAGTCGGTATTGTTCCTCCGGTAATTTCTCCTCATTTTCTGTTGCTGACGTAAGCTGTGCTTTGTTGATCAGCTGAACAACGGTATTGACCTCGTCACTGTCATTGAGCGTAACGGTTGTTCCGTTGGGGGTCAAAATTGCAATGGAGGCAATCTGGGCGCTGTCTACCGAAAAAATTGACGTTCCGCATCCGGTAAATAGCAGGGCAACCATTAGTATACACATACCAAAAGAAAGAACAGATTTCATCATCAACACTCCAAACGATAGGATACTTATAGTGTAACAGATAAATATAAAAAAATCAACCCTATCCATTCGGTGGATAAGGTCGATTTTGTCCTAACATTATAGCAAAACGGGCTGAATCTGTTTGTGCTGCAACGCTTGTTCCAAGGTTGGTATGGTTTTGGTAAAATCCGCAACAATGGACGTGGGTTTCTTAAATGGGTCATCTTGACCCATGGGAACAAAATAATAGTTTTTGTTGCCCAGCAGCCGGCCGATATTTTGTGCCGAACCAGCCAACGCATCATTGGTGGAAACGGCGATAATAACCGGTCGGTTGTTGCGCAAGTGGGCTTTCGCGGCAAGGGTGACCGGTGTATCATAGATGCCGTTTGCCAATTTTCCAATGGTGTTGCCGGTACAGGGTTCAATAATCAGTGCATCCAACATCTTTTTCGGACCAATGGGTTCGGTTTGGTAGATGGTATGCAGTACCGGATGACTGCAAATGGACTCAATGGTTTGAATATGTTCAGATGCCTTTCCAAAACGCGTATCCATGGAATAAGCGGCATCAGACATAATGGGGATCACTTTGTACTCACTGTTTACCAACGATTGAATGACGGGAATTACTTGAGCAAAGGTGCAAAAAGATCCGCAGAGAGCAAAGCCGACGGTAATGGGTGTCATGATGGATCATCCCCTTTCGTTAAAATTGGCAAAATGGTGTGATAAACGATTTCTGCAGCCGTTTTGGGAGCATACAGCGCCGGCAGGGACAGGGCGTGAATGGTTTTCATTTGTTTCCTTTTGGCGTAATCAAAATCCACACCGCCCGGTTTTGATGCCAGGTCGATTATAAGAGTGTGAGGGAGTTGCTGATCCAGAACCGACGGCGTTACCACCGGCGCCGGCACGGTGTTAAATAGTATATCGAAGCAGCCGGCATGGGAAAGATCGTTTGTATGAATATCCTGAAAATGCCGGTGGCGAATGGTTTGCAGGTCGTTGCCTTTTCTGGCTGTTACCGTCACATGGCAACCAAGTGCTTGTAATTTTTCAGCCAACCGTTTACCGATTTTTCCAAACCCCACCACGCAGACCTGTTTGCCTTCCAAAACCTCATTTGTGTTTTCCATGGCAACTTGTATAGCACCCTCTGCCGAGGGAAGCGCATTAGCGGAGGCAAACCCATCCATTTTCCCGTAGTCAAACACCTTGATGCCCTGATCGACAAGCTCTGTGACCGTATGTGCAGGAATCATGCCGCCAAATAACAGGGTATCCTTTGAGATGCCTTGAAAGATCATCTGTAACGGAATGGGTCTTTCGCTGTATGGCGCATACAAGTAGGTTTGATCTTTGGTGACGGGAACGGGCAAAACGATCGCATCCACAACTTTCATCTGCTGTGTGATTTGCGCATCCGGGTGCAAACCGGGACAATGTTCCATCCCGTAGCACAGCACCTGGTGGCCTTCCTTTATGAAACATTCTGCCAAATAACGGTGTCGCACGTCTCCACCCATCAATAAAACCGTTTTACCCATCGCCATCATCCTTCCTGTTTGTAGTACATTGTATGTCAGCAGGTGATTTTGGTTCGGATTTCTTTGTATTTGAACAATAAAAAACCGCCGGTAAACCGACGGTTGATATGGATGATGGTGCGTAAATGGGGAAAAGAAAAGCGAAAAGGTGCGGAACCTATTCTGTTTTGATTGTATATTCCCAATGCTCAATGGAAGAATCCTTACCCATTGATCGAAACACAACAGACAAATCCCGCATTGTATTTTGTGAGGGGATGGTGATCGTGAAACAACCGTTATTCGGAAAGGGTTGGCCGAATATCTTGGTTTTTATCGAAACGATACGATTTGCTTCATCGATTTTGCAGGAGATAACTTTGAACTTTTGGTTATTAAAAAACATATCAAAGTGCTGCTTAACTTTGATAATTCGCTTATCCTTCATCCACTCACCTTATTTCCACAGTATTATATCATAAAAGCAATGCGAAAGCATTGTTAGCGGCGAAGCCGCAATAAAATGCAGTATTGCATTTTATCTTTTAGTCATTCAATGTTCTCCAAAACAGTCTAAATCTTTGATTTAGTTACTGTTTTGTGAGGTTATTATATCATATTTTCCCGATTCGTAAAGA
>CAYLYC010000023.1:0-11929 GCA_964387715.1 uncultured Eubacteriales bacterium
CATAGGGAAAATCGAAGATCCACATACCAACAGCACACATAACGCCCAATATGACCGCTTCGGTGCATTGACCCACAATGAAGCCGTGGAAACATTGGTTCATGACCGACAGAACGTGAAGCAGTTTTTCTGCCCATTTGGGTTTCATATACCGGTTTACCAACTTATGGCAGTTCCCTTGCAGGGTATCTCTTGCCGCCAACATATAAACGGCAAAGATGACGCTTAACACGGTAGTAACAATAACCGAAAATACCGATGTTACCGTGGTGTAAACAAAGGAAAGGGCGTCGCCAATACCGGAACCGATGATCTCGATCCCCTTGGTTACGTATTGCGTCCAGTCAATGGAAATGAGTTGTTGTATCACATCCTGGGGCAGCAGATCCTTTACCCATTGGCTGTTGATAATATCCACGATAATAGGCGGAATCTGCTCTACCAGATAAGTAACGCACTGGATCAATTGGGGAAACACCAGCCAAACCACGCCGGAGATGATCCCCAGCAAGGTGAGCAATGCAAAAAATATGCACACCGGCTTTTTGGTAACACGAACGATCTTTTTCTCGGCGGCAAAAGCAAAATAATGCCGCTCGTAAAAGCGCAACAGAATGTTTAACACATAGGCCATGGCAAAGCCGATGAGAATTGGCGCCAACGCACCGAATATCAGCCCCATCAACTCCGAAACATTACCGAAATAATTGATACACAAATATACGATCAAAATGCTGAGGCCAACACGGAAACAGGTCTTCCAGGATATATTCACGGTATCATCACCTTTCTGCTATACAAGAGGTTATTGCTTATTGACGGCAATGCGCAAAATCATCAAGGCATCCACCGCATTGATGGTCTGGTTACCATCCAGATCCGCCAATTGAATTTGCTCTTCATACAAATCCTCTTTATCCACGGCGTAACGAAGGGTAAGTAGGGCGTCGACCGCATTAACTTTGCCGTCACGGTCCACATCCCCCATCATATACTCACCATGCATCAGCCGAACATAGCCGCCATGACACCAACCAACGATGGTGTTTCCGTTTGCGTCCACGCCATAGCAATAATACCAGCCCTGATAGGACTCACCCAGCAAGACCACTTGCGTATCCTGCAAGAACATACCGTACGCCTGGCTGTTGCTGTCAGGATAAGAACGGCAATACAGCCCGTCGGCAGTCACCTTACCCACCAAACGATTGGTGACGGAGGATAAAGGTTTTAACTGTATCAGGTCCAACAAAAACCGCTGTCCCACGGATTGTGCCGGTAGATCACCAAAGGTTAACTGAAGGGCTGTAATGAATGACGGTTCTGTTAAGGTAAATTCCACCAGTTGCCATCCCGCTTCACAATCGCCCAAGGGAAGTGTGCCAACCGAAAGGGTTCCTTCTTCTCCATACAACGTGGCGGTCAACACCACGTTATCCAAGGGGATATCCGGTAAGCAGAGCCAAAAGGACAACCGACCGAAGTTTCTGCCGTCGGTCAATCCGCTCAATTCCAAGGAAAGGGACAGGTCGCCGCTTTCTTCCATGGGAATAAAGGACAGCGCACCGCTTCCCTGCTTTTTGTTAATATCCGTAACCGAAAGCGCCGTGGTATAGTCGCCGTACATACCGGTCACGGTGTCGCAATCGGACAACACCAAGTTATCCTCATTCATATAAGGCACCGCAAGACCGTTGCCGTAGCCGTTATATCCGCCGTATTGGGTAAACATAGCCAACATCTCTTTTGGCTCATTGACCTGAAGCCGGAGGTAAACACCTGCTTGAACCGCCGCAGAATTGCCGGAAAAATACTTCATATATTTCCCTTCCAGTTCATACTGACGGATGATCCAGGCATTTCCGCCGGCATTGGCGGCAATCATTGCATTGGTGCCGGAATCGGTCAAAGCACCGCTCTCATTGTAGATGGCGAGAATCAACTGATCCTCCGCACAGCCCATCAACCCATCAGGCAAGGATTCAGCCACACGGCGCATGATCCCCAAAAAGCCGCTGATGTTATTGTACGACCCTAAACCGTGTTGTAACGTGCGGGACCACACCGTATTCTTAAAGGCGATACCGTATTGGCTGATATCCAGATTAAAATACGTTTGCAGGGCAGTGACTGCCGGATCATAATACATATACTTAACATACAACCGTTGTAACCGTAAAAATTGATCGGCATCCTCGGATGCGATCGCTTTCCATTCCTTGTTAAAGGTATCGCCAAAGGTGTTGCCATCCGCAGAATAAGCGGTTTGAAGACGATTGCCGATCTGGGCATCGTTGCCGGAGGTAACGCACCATTTGGCAAAGTTCAAAGGAATACTGTAGGTGGATGAAAACTGATATGCACCGTAGGAAGCACCGCCTAAATCCCCGGAACCGGTGGAAATCAAGCCCGGATTGCCGTTGGATTCATATTTGGCAGACACAGAGCCAAGCAACTCATCTTCCAATGGGTCGCTCTCTGCCGCCACCGGAACACAAAACAGAATACCGATTGTGACAACCACACACAACAACCTGACCAACCAATTTTTCATACCATTTCCACCTTTCGTTATAGATTAAAAGAAACTCATTTGCATACTCTTGGGAATGCCTTCCAAAGCGCCCATGCTATCCAGGGCTTCCATTACAGTTTTGGAAACACCTGCACGGCTTTGAATTTCGTCCCAGCACATAAATTCACCTTGCGCGGCGGCAACTTCCATACCAACCGCCGCCGATTCCCCTACCCCTTGAATGGAACTGAAGGGCAAACGAATCTTACCATCCTCCACCATGTATTGGGATGCTTTGGAGCGGTACAAATCGATGGGTAAAAATTCAACACCACGGGACATGGCTTCGTTGACGATCTGCAGGGTAACGTAGGTTTTCTTTTCCTTATCGGAGATTACTTTATTCCGCTCCTTTTGTTCCAGATCCCGCATTTTTGCACGGACGCCGGATAAGCCGCTGGAAATAATCAAAGCGTCACAGTCTTCACCCCGAACGGTAAAATAGGCCGCATAATATTCCAAAGGACGGTGAACCTTATACCACCCCAACCGCAATGCCGCAATCATATAGGCGGCGGCGTGGGCTTTGGGGAACATATATTTGATCTTGAAGCAGGAATCAATGTACCAACCGGGAACATCGTGTTCTTTCATGGCTTGAATATGCTCCTCGGTCAGCAATTTTGTGGCTTTTCCCTTCCGCACGATCTCCATGATCTTAAATGCCATTTGAGGGTCAAGCCCTTTATGGATCAGGTACACCATGATACTGTCCCGCGTACCAATAACCTCGGAAATGGTACATATATTGTTGGCGATCAGATCCTGGGCGTTGCCGATCCAAACATCCGTACCGTGGGACAGACCGGAAATCTGCAGTAAGTCGGTGAAATTCTTGGGCTTGGAGTCCACGATCATTTGCACAACGAAGTTGGTACCAAGTTCCGGAAGGGACAAGGTTCCGGTGGGGCAACCAATATCCTGCTCCCCTACCCCTAATGCGGCAGGCGATTCAAATAAACTCATCACATCCGGGTCACTCATGGGAACGGTGGATACCGGTATGCCGGTATAATCCTCCAAATACTTATAAATGGTGGGAACATCATGTCCCAACTCGTCCAGTTTTAACAACAGGTCATGCATGGAACGGAAGTCGAAGTGAGTGGTCTGGGTATCACTTTTCACATCGTTGGCAGGCCGCTGAATGGGGCAGAAATCGTAGATTTCATGGGTCGCCGGCACCACAACCATGCCGCCGGGATGCTGTCCTGTGGTGCGCTTAACCCCTACACATCCGGATGCCAACCGAGCCACCTCTGCTTTGGAGTAGATCACACCATGTTCTTCTTCGTATTTTTTCACATAACCAAAAGCTGTTTTTTCGGCAACACCGGAAATCGTACCTGCTTTGAAAACGTTTTCACTGCCAAACAGAGTTTCGGTGTACTTATGAACTTTTGATTGCACTTCACCGGCAAAGTTCAGGTCGATATCCGGTACTTTGTCGCCCTTGAATCCCAGGAAGGTTTCGAAAGGAATATCGTGACCGTCACGATTCATCGGTGCGCCACATTGGGGGCAATTTTTAGGCGGCAGATCGAACCCGGAACCAATGGAACCGTCGGTGATAAACTCGCTATATTTACAATCAGGACAAACATAGTGGGGTTGCAGGGGGTTAACTTCGGAGATACCTGCCATGATAGCGGCAAAGGATGAACCAACCGATCCACGGGAGCCAACCAGGTATCCGTTATCATTGGAGTATTTTACCAGCTTTTGGGCTGAAATGTACATCACCGAGAAGCCATTCCCGATAATGGCGTCCAATTCCCGTTGCAAACGGTCATGAACGATGTCTGGCAAGGGATCGCCGTATACCTCTTTCGCCCGTTTCCAGGTGATATCCCGCAGCAGATCCTCCGATCCCTCGATGGAGGGCGGATAACTTTTATCAATGGGGAACGGTTCAACGGTTTCGTCCACCATATCCGCAATTTTGTTGGGATTGGTAATAACCACTTCCCTTGCCCGTTCTTCACCAAGGTAGGTGAATTCCGCCAACATTTCATCGGTTGTGCGGTAATACAGAGGGGCTTGGTTGTCCGCATCGGAAAACTTTTGCGCCGCCATGATGATTGCCCGGTAAATGGCGTCTTCTTTATTCAAAAAGTGCACGTCACCGGTGGCGCACACCGGTTTGCCCAAACGGTCGGCAATTTCAACGATCTTACAGTTCAACGCTTCCAGGTCCTTTTCGGTCTGCAAATGCTCAAACCGACGAAGGGTGGCTTCCGCTTTGTCTTTTGCCGCTTGTTTTTTGGCTTCCTGAATGCGGTTCAAATAGGTTTCTTTTCGAAGCATAAAACTGTTATTGGCAATGGGCTGAATTTCCAGATAATCGTAAAAAGAAGCAATTTCATCCAAACGGTCATCGCTTTCTTTATCGATCATTGCCTGGAACAATTCCCCTTGTTCACAGGCGCTGCCATAGATCAACCCCTCCCGGTGGGCAATCAAATCGCTCTTGGTCAGCAAAGGACGCACGTGGAATTGGTCCACATGGGATTTGGAGATCAATTTATACAGATTTTTCAAACCAACTGCGTTTTTAACCAAAATGATAAAATGATAACGGTTGATCTTTTTACGGTCGGCAATCACGTCCGGATGTTGGTCATCGTGAATCATATACGCCTCAACGCCGTATATAATCTTGATATTACCGCCGGCACGGACGATATCCCGTCTTGCCTGTGCCGCTTCGGGGAAGGCGTGAACCACACCGTGGTCGGTAATGGCAATGGCAGGATGACCGCAAGCGTACGCTTTTTTCACCAGATCCTCTGCCGAAGCCATGCCGTCCATTTCGGACATTTTGGTATGTAGATGCAATTCCACCCGTTTTTCCGGAGCGTCGTCAAACACCTTCACCTTTTCCACCGTTGCTATATTGTAAGGATAAAACACATAATCCTTGTAGTATTCGTCATAACCGATCTTACCGAACATCATGACACAAGTGCCTTTTTTCAGTTTTTCGCTGAACACCTTGTATTCTTTGGTGGTTTTTTCGGCAGATACCTTGGCGGTGTAAGAACCGGTCAGATCGGTGAGCATAAAGGTGAACCGTCCGGTTCTGCCGTCTCTGGTTTCCCGCTCTTCCACGCTGAAGATCTCACCCCAAATACAGGCAGAACCGTCATCCGGTGATATCTCGCCAATGGGACGGGGATCTTTTGGCATACGGTTACCGTACACCAGCACGGCAGATTCCGGATAATAGGGCGCACCGTTGGATGACGGTCCGGAAAAGGTGGGTTTTTCCGGTTTTACTTCCTTGGTTTTCGCCGCCTTTTGAATGATCTCTTCCTGTTTTTGTTGTTCCTCCTTGGTGGTTTTGGTCACACCGGTAAGTTCCACCGAAACATCCAGACCAAACCATTGGGCACATTCTTCGGTAATCGCCTGAACAAAATGGGCGGAAGAAAGCACTTCCCTGCCACCATGGGTCAATGATATTTCAATCCGGTTTTTATCAACCGTCAGCCGGTAACCCTCCAGCACTTTGGTCAGTACCGGGTTTTGACTGCTCAACTTTTGTATCAGGTCTGCAACCGCAGTTTCAGACCAAAAGGAATTGTTGGCATGAGGAATGATATCCGCCCGACGCAGGGACAGACAATGCAATAAATGTTTCTTTACCATCTCCAAAACGGAAAACGGAACATACTCGGCAGTTTTTACATATACCGCAATGGTTCTGTCCTCCATGGATAGATCAATATGTTCCACCAACGCATCCTTTAATTCCGCAGGTACGCCATTTTGGAACAATCCCTTAAAACATTCTTGAAAACCAGTATTCATGCAACACAATCCTTATTTTATCTTCTCAATTTCTTTCACAAGGGCGTCGTATAGCTGTTCCTCCGGAACTTTTTTGATCACAACGCCTTTTTTAAACAGCACACCGCAACCGTCTCCGCCGGCAATGCCGATGTCTGCTTCTTTTGCCTCTCCCGGTCCGTTTACAACGCAACCCATAACCGCAACACGAAGGGGGGTTGCACAGGTAGACAGGTATTGTTCTACCCGGTTGGCAAGACCGATCAAATCAATTTTGGTTCGGCCGCAGGTGGGGCAAGACACCATACTTGCGCCCTCATTCATTCTGCCCACGCTTTGCAACAGCATACGGGCGGCGGCAACCTCCTCAAGGGGGTTATCGGTCAGGGAAATACGAATGGTATCCCCAATTCCCTCCAACAGCAAACCGCCAATACCTGCAGAGGATTTGATCAAACCGCTACGCAACGTACCGGCCTCGGTCACACCCAAATGAAGGGGATAATCGCATTGTTCTGCCAAAATCTTGTTGGCAAGGTAGGTGTTCTGTACGCTGGAGGATTTGACCGAAATGACGATGTCATGAAAATCGTACTTTTCCAGCAAGGAGGCATGATACAATCCGCTGGCGGCCAACGCCTGGGGAGTGGGTCCGCCGTACTGCGCCAGTAAATGTTTTTCCACCGAACCGGAATTCACGCCGATACGAATGGGGATACCTGCACGGTTACAAGCATCGGCTACCGCTTTGATCCGGGTCTCCTCACCGATGTTACCGGGGTTAATGCGAATTTTATCCACACCTGCATCCACACAAGCCAGGGCAATACGGTAGTCAAAGTGAATATCTGCCACAATGGGACAGGAAACCGTTTCTTTTAAGCGGGTAATCAAGGGCACATCACCAAGGGTAGGCACTGCGGCACGGATGATGTGACAACCCGCCTTTTCCAATGCCACCGCTTGTGCAACACTGCCGGCAATATCCTCCGCCGGGCGGTTGAGCATGGACTGCACCGAAACGGGAGCATCGCCGCCGATGGCCACAGAACCGGCCATGATTTGTTTGGTTTTTCTTCTATCCATGGGTTAACCCCCTCGAATCAAACGGAGAATATCGTTACCGGTTATCACCAGAATCAATGCAAATAACAGGGCAAGACCGATTCCGTGAACCCACCCCTCATATTTTGCAGGAACGGGTTTTCGGAAGATCATCTCAAACAGCAGGAACACCAGCCGGCCGCCATCCAAAGCAGGCAACGGAAGCAGGTTGATGATGCCAAGGTTGATACTGATCATTGCCATCATATAAAACAAATAACTAAAGTCAATTACAGACGATTCGCCGCTCACCGCTTCACTCACCGTCTCGCTCACGGTGGACACCACGCCCACGGGACCCATCATCTCGTTCAGCCCAAAGCGACCGCCAATCAGGTCAGTTAAACTCATCCACACCACTCTGCCGATGGAAACCGATTCCATGGCGGTGTTTTTGATAAAACGCAAGGGTTTGGTTATGGTCATTTCTTCCGGTACCACCGCAAAATCAACGGCAATATACCGTTTGCCATCCACTTCCGTGGTGGCGAACTGCACCTGATCCAAGGTGATGGTCTTGTTATCACGGCGAACCTCCATTTCCAGGGTATCATCCTCGCTGACCATCATCATATAGGACAGGTCAGAAGCGCAATAAACACGCCGACCGTCAACCGAAAGCACCTGGTCACCCGGCATTAAGCCGCTTTGATAACTGGGGGCATCTTTTACAAAGCCGTAAATCTGGGTGGTGTAAAACTGACCCTGCATAGATAGCATAATGCCGGTTAAGATCAAGCCAAGAATCAGGTTATTCACCGCACCGGCGGCAATAATGATCAACCGCTTCCAGGGTTTCTTGGCATGAAATGCACCTGGGTCATCGCTGTGCTCATCCTCCCCTTCCATGGCGCAATATCCGCCAAAGGGAATGATTCGAAGGGCGTACAAGGTCTCCTTTTTTTGCTTTTTCCAAAGGGCAGGACCAAATCCAACAGAAAACTCATTCACCCGTACCTTAAACAATTTTGCAAAGGAAAAGTGACCAAGTTCATGAATAATCACAAGGATGGCAAACAGCAGAATGGCGATGAGGATCGGCCATACGGTACTCCAACAATTAACTAAAAAAGACCAAACACTGGCAAACACGGTTGAATCTCACTCCTTGATTATAATTGCTGCAAAACCATTTCTCGGGCAACACGGTCTGCTTCCAGCACATCCTCCACCGTTTCGTAATGGGATGCAAAGGAGCAGGACAAAACCGATGATACCAACTCCTCGATTTGTAAAAAACCGATTTTTTCTTGTAAAAACAAGGCAACCGCTTGTTCGTTGGCACCGTTGATGGCCGCAGGATACAACCCGCCTTTGCGAATGGCGGTTTCAGCCGCCGCAAGACAACCGAAGGTTTCCCGGTCAGGGTGCATAAAGGTTAATTTCCCAAAATCTCCCAAGGACAAGGGTTTGACCGGCGATGGGATCCGATTGGGATAGGTAAGGGCATACTGAATGGGGATACGCATATCCGGATGGGACAGTTGACCCAGCAGAGCGCCGTCAGAAAATTCCACCAACGAATGTACGATACTCTCCGGATGGATCACCACTTGAATTTGGTCCGGTGAAACCGAAAACAGATGAACCGCTTCAATGACTTCCAGTCCTTTGTTCATCATGGTGGCTGAATCGATGGAAATTTTTTGACCCATGGACCAGTTGGGATGAGCCAGGGCTTGTGCCCGGGTCACCTGTTCCAATTCCTCCCGCTTTTTCCCACGGAAGGGGCCGCCGGAAGCAGTGAGCACGATGGAACGCACATCCTTTTGCGCAGAACCCTGCATACATTGAAAGATAGCAGAATGTTCGCTATCCACCGGATAAAAACGAACGCCGGCTTCTTTGGCTTTTTTCATAACCAAATCACCGCCGGTCACCAGGGTCTCTTTATTGGCAAGGGCGATATCCGAACCGGCATCAATGGCCGTAAGGGTTGGCAACAGACCGGCAATGCCCACGATCGCATTGAGCACCATGTCGCATCCGGCACCAGCCAATTCAAGAACCCCTTCTCTGCCGCAAAGCACCTTCGTTGGGGTATCAGCCACACGAATTTTTAATTCTTTTGCTTTTTCTTCCTCTTCCACCGCAACCAACACAGGTCGGTATTGACGAATTTGCGCCTCCAGCAAATCAATATTGCGGGAGGCAGCAAGACCGTAAACTGTATAATTCGTATCAGAAACAATATCCAGGCATTGGGTGCCGATCGACCCGGTAGAACCTAAGATACATAGTCTTTTTTGGGGCATAATAAAATCCTTTCTAAAAAGGGTTACCGAACAAGGATGGGCCAAACATCCATGGTCAACGAAACCGCCAAGTACACAAAGGGCGCAACCAACAGGATGCTGTCAAACCGGTCCATGACGCCGCCGTGACCGGGGATAATGTTACCGTAATCCTTGATCTCGTAGGTACGTTTGATATGAGACGCAGACAAATCACCCAGCGTACCCAAAAATGCAGCCACAAAGGCAATCAACATGACAAGGGGCATATTCACCGTAGCTCCGCCGGAAAAACTGTGCTGATACCAGCAGGACAATCCCCATGCGCCAAGCACGTTGGTCACCACGCCGCCGATCAATCCTTCAACGGATTTTTTGGGACTGATGGTGGGGGCAAGTTTATGTTTGCCCATAAGCGAACCCACAAAATAAGCGCCGGTATCCGCCAAACTGGCACAGGCAAAGGCGAGAAGCAACAAGAACATCCCATCTTGTTTTGCCCAGTCATACTGGGTATTAAACCCAAAATCACGCAACAACACCAACGTTGTAAAGCCAAAAGGAATCAACAGAGAGACCATAAAACAAAGACCGGTCTCCTGCAATGAAATGGAATCCTTTTTATACAGCATGGTAATGAGCACCACAAGGATAAAGGCAAAAATCACAGCCGGCGCAAAGGGACGGACTGAAGAACACGTGGCGAAGGGCAAAAACGCAGACAACACCATGGCGGCGAGGGTTAGCACCTTATGCTTCAAAAAGCCGGTGGCACGGAACACCTCAAAAATGGCCATCACCGCCAAAAAAGCGGCAACACCGTTAAACAACAAGGGAATATTATAACTGATTATCAGAACGCCAATCAAAAGAGCAATGGCGACAAAGGCGCTGATGGTTCGTTTTAACATACTAAACCCCTCCAAACCGACGGTTGCGTTTACCGTACCAGGTCAATGCTTTTTCAAGATCTTTATGGGTGAAATCCGGCCAAAGTGTATCACAGAAATACAACTCCGCATAGGCGATCTGCCACAACAGGAAGTTGGACACACGGGATTCGCCGCCGGGACGAATCAACAGATCCACCTGGGGACATTCCGGCGTATATGTATGGTCTGAAATGACCTGTTCGGTCACCGCTTCCGGGCTCAATGCGCCGGATTGAATTTCACTGCCGATCGTACGCATGGCGTGAACCAATTCATCCCGACCGCCGTAATTGATGGCGATGTTAATGGTCAGTCCGGTAAATTCAGCGGAAGTGCTTTCTGCCGAAGCCATCAATTCCCGCAGATCATCACTCAGCGGCTCAGGATCGCCCACAAAATGCACACGAATGTTTTCGTCAGTAAACTGCTTGGCACGGCTCAGGTAATCCCGAAACAGATTCATTAAAGTTTCAACTTCCTGCTGGGGGCGTTTCCAATTCTCGGTGGAGAAAGCGTAAAAGGTCAGATAACGAATGCCCCGCCGGTTGGCATACCGACAGATCGATTCAAAGGTCTTTGTCCCAATGGAATGACCGGCGGTACGAGGCAACCCCCGTTTTTTCGCCCATCGTCCGTTACCGTCCATAATGATCGCAACGTGGTTGGGCAAAAATTCCGCAGGAAGATGGTTTTCGGATTTTAATTTGCGTCCAAACATTAGATCTCGGTAATTTCTTTGGATTTATTGGCGGCCGTTTCATCTGCCAATTTGCAGAATTTATCGGTCATTTTTTGAATATCGGTTTCAGCGTTTTTCATGTCATCCTCGGTGATCTCGCTGTTCTTCTTCATGGCTTTGAATTTATCCAAAGCATCACGGCGGATGGAACGAATGGCAACCTTACCGTCTTCACAAACCTTGGAAACTTCCTTCACCAATTCACGGCGACGTTCTTCGGTCAGCGGCGGGAATACCAAACGGATGATACGGCCGTCGTTGGAAGGATTGATGCCCAGATCGGATGCTTGAATGGCTTTCTCGATGGAGTTCAAGGTAGAAGCATCATAGGGCTGGATCTGCAACATTCTGGCTTCCGGCACAGAAATGGCAGCCATTTGGTTAATGGGTGTGGGAGTGCCGTAATAGTCCACCGAAATACGGTCCAACAAAGCGGCATTGGCACGACCGGCACGAATGGATTTAAATTCACTTTCCATAGCGCTAATGGTTTTTTGCATTTTTTCTTCTGCTTTTTTATAAACTTGATCCATAATGAATACCTCCAAAAATT
>CAYLYC010000024.1:0-11873 GCA_964387715.1 uncultured Eubacteriales bacterium
GGTGAAGCACAATACCGCCGATGATCTGCACCGGGAAATGGCGCATACCAAGCACCCGGTCAGCCGCCTCACGGCAAACCGCAAAAGCATCGGGCAAGATCTGGTCGGTGGTTTCCCCTTTTTGCAAACGGGCTTTCAGCACGTCGGTCTGCGCTTTTAATTCATCCTCCGACATTTCCTTGTATTTCGGTTCCAACGCAAGAACCTTTTGTAAAATGGGGTCAATGCGTTTCACTTCTTTTTTACTGTAATTGCCAAACAGTGCAGATAAAAGACCCATAACCAATCCTCATTTCTTTGCAAAATCATCATCATTCATAGTATACCATACCAAAGGGACAGGTATGTTCGAAAATCTCATAATACAGAAAAAAGCACCGACAAAGTCGATGCTTTCTTCGTGGTGCCGGTGATCGGGGTCGAACCGATACGGTGTCGCCACCACTGGATTTTGAGTCCAGCACGTCTGCCAATTCCATCACACCGGCGATTGCTTTGCTATTATACTCCATTTAAAATGAAAATGCAACCCCTAAATTACATTTTTTTGAATTTTTTTATCAACGCACAGAAGGGGCTGCTCCAAAGTCCCAACCGTTGGCACACAAAAACACCCCGCAGGGTCAACCTACGGGGTGGCGATGATACACAGATCTTTTACTGCTTTTTTTCCTTGATAAACGCCGGGAGTTTGGTCAGTTCGATCACCACAAAGGGGAGGATGGCCAAAACCATCATCCAGGTGGTTTGGGCAGAGGTGAGCACGGTCATACCAAACAAAGTGGTCAGCCATGAACCGCCCAGCAACAACCAGCAAGACGCCAGGGAAATGACCCCGGCAAACACCATCCAATGGTTAAAATGGTGGCGTTTGAAATCCAGCAAGGAATAGGGGGAACGGGCGCTGTAAGCACCAAACACCTGTCCGATGCAAAGGGTGGCAAATGCCATGGTTGTGGCAACCGAGCCGTTACCGTCGGCAAAGCCGATGGCATAACTGATAATGGCGGAAACGCCCAGTACGATCCCTTGGACGATCGAGGTTTTAGCCCCTTTTTGACCAAATACACGGTCTTTTTTGCGAGGGGGTTGCCGCAGCAATTCTTTTGCCGGCAATTCCAATCCCAGGGGCAGAACCGATGCGGTGGAAACCAGCAGGTTCAGCCACATGATCTGCACCGGAGATAAAGGCATGGTCTGCCAACCGATGAGTCCAACCATCATCAGCAGCGCCAACGCCAACACAAAACTCAAACTGAACCGAATGGCTTTGCAGATATTCTCATAAATACCACGGCCGGCATTGATACCCGACAAAATGGTAGAAAAACTGTCGTCCTCAATGGTGACGTGGGCGGCACCTTTGGCAACGTCGGTTCCGCTGATACCCATCCCGCAGCCAACGTCAGCGGCACGAAGCACCGGTACGTCACCTACCCCGTCGCCGGTGGCGGCTACCACGTAGCCCAACTGTTGCAGGGCTTTGATGACACGCACCTTATTGTCCGGTGAAAGGCCGATATATAAAGGCGTGTCCTTTACCACGTTTTTCAGTTCATCATCAGAGAGCAATTCCACCACCTGGTCGGTCACAACCTGGGCATCTTCTGCCACCAGACCCATGGCACGGGCGGAGGAAACTGCGGTGGAAACATGGTCGCCGGTAAACATAACCACCCGGATCCCGGCGGCTTTGGCGTCCTCAATGGCTTGTGTGGCTTCAGGCATGGGTGGGTCTGCCAAGCCCATGATACAGCCGAAGATCAAATCACATTCCAATTCCTCACAGGTGGGATTGGCGGGGGCTTCGGTTAAGGGCTTATACGCCACCGCAATGACCCGCAACGCTTCTTTTGCCATTGCTCCTGCCATTTCCATGGCTTTGGGGTCGGACTGACGGCATCGTGCCAACACTTCGTCCGGCGCACCCTTCACCACTGCCACCGGTGTACCGTCGATCATGTTCACCGATGTTTTCAATTTACGGCCGGAATCAAAGGGCAGTTCACACAAACGGGGATACATACTGTCCACCGTGAATTTATCCAGTTGCAAATACCGTTCCACAGCCGCTACAATGCCGCCTTCGGTATGGTCGCCGGTAACGATCTGTTGTCCTTCCACCGTTTCCACACTGGCATCACAGCACATAGCGCTCATGAGCAGGATATCCACCTGCTCTTTGGAAAGGGTACCGCCGGCACTGAGCAACACCTCTTGGCCGTCGGTATACAACCGGGTCAAGGTCATTTGGTTTTGGGTCAGCGTACCGGTTTTGTCGGTACAGATCACCGACACCTTACCCAGCGTTTCAATGGTGGGCAAATGGCGAACCAACACCTTGTTACGCGCCATGCGATAGACCCCCACCGCCAACACAACGGTCAGGGTTGCCGCCAAACTTTGGGGAATGGCGGTTGCCGTCAGGGTGATGCCGGTCATAAAGCTATCCACCAGGCGGTCAAAAAATCCCAGATCGGTATTAAAGATCAAGCCCAGCAAAAACACCAATCCGCTGACCCCTGCCGCACCAAAGGCGACGTTACCGGCAATGGATTTCCAATGTTCCTGCAAGGGGGTGGTGATCTGCAAACGATCCTCCACCACCATGGCGATCTTGGCTTGTTCGGTGTTCATTCCCGTGGCGGTAACCACCGCCAACCCACTTCCGTGGGCAACCGTAGACCCGGCGTACAGCATATTCTGACGGCCGCTGATGGGAACGATATCCGCCAAGGGCTGATCGTCCCGCTTTTCTACCGGGACCGGTTCGCCGGTTACGCCCGATTCGTCACACCGCAGTTGATCCCATTGGATCAACCGGGCATCGGCGGCTATGTAATCCCCCTGCCGAAGCACCAGAATATCACCGGGAACCACCAATGCACCGGGCACGGAAACCTCTTCCCCATCCCGAAGCACACGAGCGGAGGGTTGAGAAGCGTTGCGCAGGGTGTCCAGCGCATTTTCTGCCACACTCTCTTTTATCATGCCAATGGCGGCCATAACCAGGCCGATGGCCAATACAAACAACGCCCGTTCAGGATGGCCGTCCTCCACCAAAAAACCGGAGATCATCCAGATCAATGCGGTAAGCATGACCGCTATCATGGTTTTGCTGGTAAACTGGGACAGCAGGATCTGCCATAACGAACGGCGCTTTTTATCCTGCAACTGGTTTTTTCCGTAACGGCGCAACCGCACCTGGGCGTCCGTTTCGGACAATCCTTTGTATTGATTTGAACCAAGTTCTTCCACCACTTGGGCGGATGATGCACTATGCCATATCATACTTCATTCACATCCTAAATATAAGCGGCTCTCCGCAATGCAATATGGGAGAACCGCTTTTGTTCTGTCTGCTTATTCAACCGAGATAATAAAGTAATACACCGGTTGACCGCCGTTGACCACGGTTACCTCTGCGTCACCAGCTCTGGCTTCACAAGCGGCTGTGGCTTGTTCCACCGTGCTTTCGTCCACATCCTGACCGTAGATCAAGGTAATCTGGCAACTGTCTTTGGTCACCAGGGATTTGGTAAGTTTGCCCACCGCTTTGATCATATCCTGCTCTACAAAGTCGATCTTGCCTTCTTTCAGTGCCAGGATCTCACCCTCTTTGATGTCTTTGCCGTCATAATTGGAATTTCTGGCGGCATAGGTGATCTGACCGGTAGCGGTGTTATCAGCGGCTCTGCCCATTTCGATGAGGTTTTCTTTGGTTTCCATATCCTCATCAAATGCCAACATGGCAGAGATCCCCTGGGGAATGGTACGGGTAGGCAGTACGCACACCTTACGGGTTGCCAAAGGAATGGCTTGTTCAGCCGCCATGATAATGTTTTTGTTGTTGGGCAACACAAACACGGTTTTGGCAGGGGTCTGTTCAATGGCGCAAAGAATATCATCGGTAGAGGGGTTCATGGTTTGACCGCCTTCCACCAACTGGTCAGCCCCTAAATCACGGAACAGGTCACAAAGTCCTTCCCCGGCGGCAACCACCACAAAGCCGTAGTCATTTTCCGGTTTGACAGGGGGGATCTTTTCACCCTTGGCGGTGGTGGCAGGTGCATTCTTTTCTTCCAGAATCTGAGCGTTTTGCGCCCGCATATTATCAATTTTAATATTCACCAGTTGACCGAACTTGATACCCTCTTGAATGGCGTTGCCCGGGTTGTCGGAATGAACGTGCACTTTGATAATATCTTCATCGTCCACCACCACAACGCAGTCACCAATGGTCTCCAGATACGCCCGGAGTTTGATGGGGTCACGGTTCATGGATTTATCCTTTTGCACAATAAATTCGGTACAATAGGTAAAGGTGATCTCTTCTTCAAAACTGGCAGCAGGTTTAGCGGGCTGGGCAGGAGCGGCTTTTTTATCCGCAACGGCTTCCACCATCACACCGTCAACCAGCACGGAGCGCATACCTTCTAAAATATACAGTACGCCTCGGCCGCCGGCATCCACCACGCCGGCTTTTTTCAGTACCGGCAGCAGTTCGGGGGTTTGAGCCAATGCTTCGTCCCCGGCAACACACGCTTTATCAATCACGTAGGCCACGTCGTTGTTTTCTTTTGCGGCTTCCACAGCAGCGGCGGCAGCCAACCGTACCACCGTAAGCATGGTACCTTCGGTGGGTTTCATAACCGCTTTATAGGCGGTATCCACGCCGGTGCTCAACGCAGCGGCAAATTGTACACCGTCGGCTGTTTCCAATCCCTTTAAGCCCTTGGCGATCCCACGGAAGAACAAAGACAGGATAACCCCGGAATTTCCCCGGGCACCACGCAACAAGGCAGAGGCAGTTTCCCCGGAAACCTTGGACAGGTCACCGTCCAGCCGGGCGATCATACGAGCCGCATTGTTGATGGTCAAGGACATATTGGTGCCGGTATCCCCATCGGGTACCGGGAAAACGTTCAATTCGTCCACCGCTTGGCGGTTGTTGGTAATTTTGGCGGCGCCGGATATCACCGCATCACGAAATTGAAGTCCGGTCATGTTGTTTGACAAGATTCACACACTCCCTATCATACGTTTGCAAAACCAAGGTTTTGCCCAAAATTATTCGTCGCCCAGTGCTTCCACATGAACGATCACTCGATCAACTTTAATGCCGGTGGCATCTTCTACCACATAGGAAACTTTGTTCACAATGCTACGGGAAATCGCGCCGATGTTCATACCGAACATCACACAAATATGCAGATCCACCACCAAGGAACGGCCGTCACCGCTGACACGGATCCCCATGCCATTGTTATTTTGGCGCAACACCTTTGCCTTCAGCCATTGCAGACCCTTGGGCACCATATTCACCACGCCGTAACAGGAAGAAACAGCATCTCCGATCAATTTCGTAAAGTAACGTTGGGAAACGGTTACTTCCCCTAAATGGGTTTCATACTTAATCATGGTTAAGCACTCCTTTTCATAGTTATTTCACATTGCAAAGTTCAATACCGTAAAAGGGATCATCTGCTAAAGGAGCAGGCGTTCCCACAATATGATTTGCATATAACAACATTCCCGTTCTATGACAAATAGGAATGATGGGCAACTGTTCGTTGATGCAGGAGACCATTTCGGTCAAACTTCCCACACCGGTGTGATACCGATAGGCCGCCTGGGCAGCGGTGAGGGACGACCCCTGCTCATCTTCCCCGTCCAGCACACCGTCTGGCTGGGTACGATCGCCGGTGTCGGCCGCCGAGGAAGCATCCTCCTCATCCTCTGCGTCAGAGGCAGAATCGCTGACAGCCGGTTGTACCAAACCGCCGGCGGTCAGGAGAGGATACAGATCAAAGTTATCGGGGATACGCATTTCCCCTATATATAAATTGTAATAGCCGTTTTGAATGGCATTCTCATATTTGGCAAAGGAAAGGGGTTCAACCGTAACTTTGCAACCCACCGCTTCCAGTTGATTGGCAAGAAAACGGGCCAAACTCTCTCTTGCAGTATTTTCCTGGTTGTAAATGAGCCGAAGGGACAGCACCTGCTCACCGTTGGTGCGATACCCACTGGCATTCACACCGGTATAGCCGGCTTTTTCAAACCAGGTGACCGCCTCACTTTTATCGGCGGTGGTGGCAATGCTTTGCAACCCGGAAACCTCTTTTACCCCGGCAGGATATGCGCCGGTGGCGGCTGTTGCCACACCGAAATAGGCGTTTTCCACCAGCCCTTCCCGATTCATGGCGGCAGAGATCCCCATACGGATCTCCCGAATGGCGGTGGCGCCGGACGAAAGATTTGCCCCCAGATACACCAGATTGGGCAGAGTGACCTTGGCAGAGGTGGTACCGGTACCGCCGGGCAGGGTATTGTCCTGCAGGTCGTAATAATACCAATCCACCGTACCAACCTGCACCCCATGGTCAATGGCGTCGTCATCCGGCAGGTTTAACAGTTCAATGCGCTCCATGGTAACCGAGCCGCCCCACCATTTGGCGTTGGCGGTCAACCAATAAGAACCGGCATCTTCATGATATACATACCGTCCGCACCCAATGGGAGGGAGGTTTTTGTTATCGGTGTTTTGTTGATCCTGAGACCCTTTTTTGTAAATGGGAAAATCCAGAAAATTCACAAAATACACGTCTTCAAACGCCAGGGTCAGTTCCAACTTGCCCGACTGGGTAACCGATTTATCGGTAAGGTTTTTGAAATCCTCTTTGTAAGAGGTGTATTCCCCTTCCTCCGCCGCTTCCATGGATGCCAACACGTCTTCGGCCGTTACCCGGCTGCCATCGGAAAAATAGGCCTCCCGCAACGTCACCGTAACGGTGGTTCCTTTGGTTTCAATATCCTGGGCCAGGCGGTACACCGGACTCATGTTTTCGTCCAGTATGATCAAACTGTCATACAGTAGTCGGCACAGTTCCTGATTGGTCTTGGTTTTGGCTTCGTAAGGATTCAGGGAATCGTTGGCAGTATAAGCCAGGGTCAAGGATTCGGTTTGCCCGGAAGCGGCAGACGAACTCACCCCGGATGAGGTGGTGTCCCCCGATTGACCGGCACCGGCACAGCCGCACAAAAGCCCTGCCATGCACAGCCAAGCCACAACGTTCAGCCATATTCTTTTTGTACCCATTGGCTGTCCGTTTTTGGCCACCGAACACACTCCTCCTTATATAAGTATGTTTATTATACCCTAAACAGGTAAAAAAAGCAAGAGTTATATTCTCATCCTGGAAAAACCATTCAATTTTTTTCGTTTTAGAGATGATTTGGCAGGGTTTGTGGGTCAAAATGAAACCAATTCTCCCATACCCGGCAGAAAAGTGTGATTTTCGGTGTGAATTTTTCAAAAAACACTTGCAATCCGCATATAGCTGTGCTATAATATGTATGCTTTTGAATAGACTGTAGGCAAAAGAGTGGGGCGACCCGCTCTTTTGTGTTTGTTATCACACTTGAAAGGAAGATGACCTTTGGCAAGTAAAATGAACAGTATTGCCGCCAAGGCGGAACAATTGGCACTCCCCTTTGCCCATGAACTGGGCCTCACCCTGTGGGACGTACGCTTTGTAAAAGAAGGGGCTGATTGGTTTCTCCGCTATATTATCGACAAAGAAGGCGGGGTAAACATCAACGATTGCGAAGCCCTTTCCCGGGCGGTAGATGCGCCGCTGGATGAAGCGAATTTCATTGAACAAGCGTACCACCTGGAGGTGCAATCCCCGGGACTTGGCCGGGAACTGACCAGGGACAGCCACTTTGAGCAAATGCAAGGTGAGCCGATCATGGTCAAATTATACCGTGCCATTGGCGGCGCTAAAGAAATCAAGGGCATCCTTTTGGAACATCAGGATGATACCCTGACCCTTACCGATGAGGAGGAAAATCTCATCACCCTGAATCGTTCGGATATTGCATCGGTCCGGTTGGACGATGATAACTTTTTTGAAATTTAAGTTTGGAGGAATTGAGAAAAATGACCAGCGCAAATAAAAACGAATTTTTTGAAGCCCTTGCCTTTATGGAAAAAGAAAAAGGCATTCCCGCAGAATACATTGCCGAAAAGATCGCCGCCGCTATTGTGGTTTCGGTGAAAAAGGACTACGGCTCTAAAGATATCGTATTCTGCAACATCGACTGTGAAGAACGCACCTTTAAAGCATTCGTTCGCAAAAACGTGGTAGAAGAGATTGAAGACACCGATACGGATATTTTGGTAGAGGATGCCAAAAAATACAAAAAAAGCGCCAAAGTGGGCGATACCATTGAGATCCCCCTGGACACCCGTGCCTTCGGCCGTATTGCCGCTCAAACCGCCAAACACGTGATCCGTCAAGGCATCCGGGATGCAGAACGGGGTCAGGCCATGGAAGAATTTCAAAACAAAAACCAGGAACTGGTTTCGGCTCAGGTCCATTCGGTGGATCCCCGTACCGGCAACGTAACCGTGCAGATCGGCTCGGCGGAATACGTTTTGCCCAAGGGTGAACAAGTTCCCGGCGAAGAATTGCGGGAAGGTCAGCACATCAAAGTATTTATTGTGGACGTGTTTGAGACCGAACGTGGCCCCAAGGTCAAGATCTCCCGTACCCATTCCGGTTTGGTCAAACGCTTGTTTGAAAACGAAGTACCCGAAATTTTTGACGGCATCATCGAAGTAAAAGCCGTCTCCCGTGAAGCCGGTTCCCGCACCAAATTGGCGGTGCTTTCTCACGACGAAGCCATCGATCCCATCGGTGCCTGCATCGGCCCCAGAGGAACCCGTGTGGCAAAGATCGTGGAAGAATTAGACGGGGAAAAAATCGACATCGTCCGGTATTCCGATGATCCTGCTGCTTTTATTGCCGAAGCCCTCTCCCCTGCCAAGGTTCTGTCGGTGGAAGTAGCAGAAGACGGCGCCAAGGCCTGTCACGTAACCGTACCGGATGCGCAACTGTCTCTGGCAATCGGTAACAAAGGTCAAAACGTTCGCCTGGCCGCCCGACTCACCGGCTGGAAGATCGATATCCGTCCCGAAAGCGGATTTTACGGCGAATAATTGAACCCTTTCACATAACTTAAGGAGGAAAAGGTTTTGATAAAACAACGAAAAACGCCCATGCGCAAATGCAGCGGTTGCGGCGAAATGAAGCCCAAAAACCAATTGATTCGCGTGGTGAAAAACAAAGATGGCGAGATCTCTTTGGATCTCACCTCCAAAAAACCGGGTCGGGGCGCTTATCTTTGCCCCTCGCTGGAATGTTTTACCATTGCCCGTAAGGCAAGACGGTTTGAAAAGGCCTTTTCCACCCAGATACCCCAATCGGTATTTGACGCTATGGAGGAGGAATTGAAAGCCAATGAATAACAAATTGCTTTCTCTGTTGGGTCTTTGCCGTAAAGCCGGCCGTGTGGCTCCCGGATTTGAAAAAGTGCTGGAAGCCGCCGCCAAACACCACGCAGCATTGATTCTGATCGCTGCTGATACAGCCGCCCGTACAGAAAAAGAAGTTCGCTATAAAACCGGCGACACCCTGCCGGTGATACGCATCCGGGAGACCCAGGAGGAGATCTCCAAAGCCATCGGAACAGCGGTGGGGATTCTTGCCCTGACCGATGAAGGGTTTGCCAAACAAGCAATGCTGTTGATTGACGAGGGAGGAAACGCATTATGATGATTAAATACCGTGTTCACGAGGTTGCCAAAGACCTGGGTGAACAAAACAATAAAAAAGTAATTGAAATTCTTGCCAAATACACCGGCGAGACCAAAAAACACATGACCGCTTTGACTGAAGAAGAGCTGAACATTGTGTTTGATGCTTTTACCCAACAAACTGCGGTGGAAAATTTTGACCGGTTTTTCCAAATGGGTGAGGATGCCAAAGCCCAACGAAAAGCCCAGAAGGATGCCCAAAAAGCAGAAATGTTGGCACAGCAAGCCGCCATTGCCGCTATGCTGAAAAACGGCGGTAAACCGGTAGAACCCAAAGCCGAGGATAAAAAAGAGGGCAAAGATCAACCGGCCGCTCAAAAAGCCGGTGATACCAAAGCTGCTCCCAAGAAACAACCCAAGGAGAAAAAAGAAGCCGGTCAACAACCCAACCGGGGCCCCGGTACGATGCGTACCGTTAACACCCGCAGTGACAACGTTGACCTGGAAAAATACAACGAAAAATACACCAATCTGGCACCTGACCGTGCTATGCGGGATAATTCTGCCAGAAAACAAAAACTCAACCAACGTTCCAAGGATTACCGCCGCAACCAACGTTCCAAAGCGGAAAATGAAGCGGATAAACTCCGTCGTATCCAACTGGAAAAAATCAAAGCCACACCCATCAAGGTTACGGTTGGGGAAGAGATCGCCGTCAGCGAACTGGCTTCCCGCATGAAGAAGACCGCCGCTGAAGTCATCAAAGAATTGATGAAATTGGGCGTTATGGCTTCTATGAACCAGGTCATCGACTATGACACCGCCGAGATCGTAGCCACCGAAATGGGCGCCATCGTGGAAAAAGAAGTGGTGGTCACCATTGAAGACCGGATCATTGACGACCATGAGGATGCCGCTGAAGAACTGTTGCCCCGTGACCCGGTGGTTGTGGTTATGGGTCACGTTGACCACGGTAAAACCTCTTTGCTGGACGCCATCCGGAACACCCACGTTACTGCCGGTGAAGCCGGCGGTATTACCCAGCACATCGGTGCCTATCGGGTAACCCTGGATGATCGGGATATCACCTTCCTGGACACCCCCGGTCACGCCGCATTTACTTCCATGCGTGCCCGTGGCGCTATGGCTACCGACGTTGCCATTCTGGTGGTTGCCGCCGATGACGGCATTATGCCCCAAACCATCGAAGCCATCAACCACGCCCGTGCCGCCGAGGTGCAGATCGTGGTTGCCATCAATAAAATGGATAAACAAGGGGCAAATCCCGACCGCATTATGCAACAACTCACCGAACACGGTCTGGTGCCCGAAGATTGGGGCGGTGACGTGATCTGTGTTCCCGTTTCTGCTCATACCGGCATGAACATCGACAAATTGCTGGAAAGCGTTTTGCTGGTTTCTGATATGCTGGAACTGAAAGCCAATCCCAACCGTGCCGCCAAGGGTACGGTGATCGAAGCCCGTCTGGACAAAGGCCGGGGCCCCATTGCCACCGTACTGGTGCAAAACGGTACCCTGCGTACCGGGGATATTATCGTAGCCGGTTCGGCTGTGGGTCGTGTACGTGTTATGACCAACGATAGAGGGGAACGGGTAAAAGAAGCCGGTCCTTCTGTGCCGGTGGAAATTACCGGTATGGCGGAAGTTCCGGAAGCCGGCGACATTTTCAACGCCGTTTCGGATGAACGTCTTGCCCGTGAACTGGTTGAACAACGGAAGACCGCCGCCAAAGAAGAACAATTCCGTTCTCAACAAAAGGTTACCTTGGATAATCTGTTTGACCAAATGCAACAAGGTGACATGAAAGAACTGAACATCATTGTAAAAGCCGACGTACAGGGTTCGGTGGAAGCCGTACGGCAATCGTTGGAAAAACTGTCCAATGACGAAGTACGGGTACGGGTCATCCACGGTGGTGCCGGTGCCATTTCCGAATCGGACGTTATGTTGGCAAACGCTTCCAACGCCATCGTGGTTGGCTTTAACGTCCGTCCCGACCCGGTTGCCCAGGCAAGTGCAGAACGGGATGGCATTGAACTGCGGATGTACCGTGTCATTTACGACTGCATCGAGGAGATCGAAGCGGCTATGAAAGGTATGTTGGCACCCAAATTCCGTGAAGTGCAAATGGGTCGTGTGGAAGTGCGCAACGTATTTAATATCTCATCCGCCGGTACCATTGCCGGTAGTTACCTGCTGTCAGGTAAGGTCAACCGTTCCTGCCAGATCCGAGTGTTACGTGACGGTG
>CAYLYC010000025.1:0-11217 GCA_964387715.1 uncultured Eubacteriales bacterium
AAACCGAAATTGTGACATTATATAGTAAAAAGGACTGTAAAAACGGAATGTTTTTACAGCCCTTTTTGTTATTTTATTCCTTTACCTTTTATATGCGCTCTACCCATTTTTCACGATCCCCTACTTACCCTTTCCAATTGTGATTGGCAGGATTATCCAATACCCTGCCCTGGGGATCAAACCGAGAACCGTGACAGGAACAATCCCAGGAATGTTCCTGGGGATTCCACTTTAATGCGCACCCCAAATGAGGACAACGCTTTACGGTGGGAATCAGGTAATTCCCCAGCGTTTCCACCCCATTGAGAAGCAGTTGGGGATGTGTCATTCGTCGTGCCGGGTCAAAGGCAAAAGCCAGAGGATTGGGTTTGCCCAAAATCTGATCCCGCAACAGCATGGCAGACACCATAGAACCGGTCATTCCCCATTTATTAAAACCGGTGGCAACATAAACCTGATGGGTGTTTTTGGAATACTGCCCGATATAGGGCAACCCATCCAGCGACATACAGTCCTGCGCCGCCCAATGGCACACCTCCCGGCTTCCCGGCAAAACACGGGCAGACAACTGGCGCAACGGTTGCCAACCGCCGCCGGACTTCCCGGTACGATGACCGCCGCCACCCAGCAACAGGAGATGCTCATGATGCCGAAAGGAATAACCGGTATGGGCTTGGTCAACGTACATACCGTTCCATTCCGGCACGTTTTCCAACCCGATCACGTAAGACCGATGCTGATACAATTTAAGAAAATAACTGCCGTGGCGGTTCCACATGGGAAAATGGGTCGCAACCACGATATGCTTTGCCCCAATGATTCCCCGGTTGGTATATGCACATCCCTTTTCCAAATGGGTGACCCAGGTGTTTTCCACAATGGGCAGAGAGGAAACGATCCCCTGCAAAAAGCGGAGGGGCTGGAACTGGGCTTGTTTTTCAAACCCCACTGCGCCCACCGACGCCACCGGTATGGGCAGATGCTCTCTGAATTTGGGATGATACCCTATGGCGTTGAGGGCATTCCATTCCTGCTCCAACAATTCCATGTTGGTTTGGGAATACACATAGTTGGTTTGCTCACCATAACTGCAAGGAATGGTTTGGCACAAACGGGCAAATTCATCCACCGCCAGCAGGTTGGCATCCAGCACCCCTTTTGCCCATTCTGTTCCGTACTTCTTACGCACTTTATGATACAACAAACCGTGTTGGGCGGTGATTTTGGCAGTGGTATTGCCGGTGGTTTGCTGAGCGATTCTCCCCTTTTCTGCCAAAAGGCAATCCACACCCGCCTGCCGCAAATAATAGCAAATCAAAATCCCTGCCATACCGCCGCCGATAATCAACACATCGGTTTTGGTATCCCCCGATAAACCGGGGAACGATGGCAAGGATTGTTCTTGTTTCCATATACTTTGTTTTTGATTGGATCGTTCTGTATTTTGTGTTGCCATACCGTCACCTCGGTGATAGTATGGCTGTTTTTTACGGTTCTATGCCCACGGTTTGTTACAATGTTTTGGCAATAAAATCGGCAACCTGCTGTTTGTAGCCCACCTCATCCACCAGGCAACTCACCCCATGGGCAGCGCCGGGCACGATAAACAACTGCTTATGTTCCGAACCACAGGCATCATAAATGGCACGGCTCATATCGCAGGGTACGAACCGATCCTCTTCCCCGTGAATCAAAAGCACCGGACAACGGGTGTGTTTCACCACTTCCACCGGGCGATCGGCTTTATGCAACACAATGCCGCCAAAACACCATGCCCCAAGCAGTAAAAAGGGGTACATCAAACCGGTGGGATACCCCCGATCCTTTGCCACTTTGCAAATGATCTCCTTGGCAGAGGAAAAAGGACAATCGGCAATAACACCCCGAACATTGTCCGGCAGGTCATACCGGGTGGCGGTGAGCACGGTGGATGCGCCCATGGAAACGCCCACCAGATACACCGGAATATCCTCTCCCCACCGACGGTTTGCGTAAGAAAGCCAGGTCAAACAGTCCCTGGCTTCTTTTTGACCGAAGGTGATGTTTCTTCCCTGGCTTTTGCCCATGGCACGTTGGTCGATGAGCAAAACGTTATGACCCAATTCCTGTGCCAGACGGTGACCGCCGCAAAGGTCCCGATAGGCGTGTCCCCGGTAGCCGTGAACCTGGATCTGCAACGGGGCGCCATCGGCGATATGGTAATATCTGGCGTGGAGATTCAGTCCATCAAAGGACGTCACCGTTATGGATTCAAAGGGTAAAGACGCCAATCGTTGGATCAACCCGCTCATGGTTTGATATAAAGGAGCATACTGCCCAACGTTGACAGCACCGTACCGCTCCCGATCTTTTTTTGGGGAATAAAAGGCAATGCGGTAAGCATAAAAGGAAATGCCGCCCATTGCCAAAACCGCAACTGCGGCCGCAATATACCACCACATACACAACGCTCCTTTGGGTTATTGTATACCGGTAACCCACCGTTTACGGGTGGCGATCTTAACCCTTTTCGGATCGTTCCATTCGCTGGAGCAAAAAGGTGACCGGGCGAAACCCGTCGTTACAGGAAACAATGGCGGAATAGGGGTTTTTCATCCAACCGTCAAAAAAGTTGCCGCCCCCCTGCGCCAGTTCCCTTACAAATTTTTCCATACAAAGCCATGCTTCGGAGCAAAATCCCTCCGGTTGTTCCCCGTCCACCGACACAAAGGTCTGTCCCAAAGACAGGTCGCAACCGTTTTCCATAGGATTTTCGTACTGCTCACACAGATCCTCATACACCGTGCGGCGCATGACCCGAATCAGCACCTGATACATAACCGATTACCGTTCTTCCCGGAAATAGTTTACGCCCAGCCCTGCAGGCAACCCGCTGCTGCCCCGTTTGTTCCGGATGGAGGTGACCACCAACACAATGGCGGTGATGATAAAGGGCAACGCTTGATACAACTGGGTGGGAATTTTGGCAAGCCAACCAAGTCCGCCGGGGAATGCCGCCGCCAAACTGGTGCCGGACACCCGCAGGGTGTTGAAAAAGCCGAATACAAACGTACCGACGATTGCCAACGCCGGATTCCAGTTGGCAAAGATAACCAATGCCACAGCGATCCATCCGTAGCCGTTGATCCAGCAGTTGCTGTTAAAGGAACCGGACATATTCAGCCCCATATAATATCCGCCGATGCCCATAATACCGCAACCCAGACAAATATGGAGGTATTTCATGCGTTTGACGTTGATCCCCACCGAGTCGGCGGCGCCGGGATTTTCCCCTACCGACCGCAGACGAAGGCCGGGGGCAGTATGTTTTAAGTACCACCACATCACGATGGCAATGGCAATGCCCAAATACACCATCAGATTATGGCTAAAGAGCCCTTTGCCGATGATGGGAATATCCGAAAGGAAGGGAATGGTGATGGGAGAAAAGCCCTTGACGATGTTGCTGTAATTTGCCATAACCGGCCAGTCCACCGCTTTCAGTCCGTTCCCTACAAAGAAGTAGATGCCCAGCCCAAAGGTGGTTAAGGTTAAACCGGTAATGTTTTGATTGGCCTGAAGAGAAACCGTAAGCACCGCAAACAGCAAACCGCACAAAGCGCCCATCAAAAAGGCGGTAAGGATACCAATACCCAAACTGTTGGTATAGCAACCCACAATGTAGCCGAAAATAGCGCCAACCGCCATGATGCCTTCCACACCCAGGTTTAAGCTGCCGGATTTTTCAACCACGATCTCCCCCACCGTACCGTACAGCAAGGGAATGTTATACACCACGATATTGTAAAGGAAAGAAGTAATAACACCGATTTTATCCATTCTTTTTCTCTCCTTTCTTCACCCGTACCACACGGAAACGAATATAGAAATCTGCCGCAAGAACCAGGAACAAAATAATCCCCTGCAGCATATTGGCAAAACTGGAGTCCACCTTTCCAAAGGTGGCGGCGGCTACCACAGAGCCGTGTTGCAACACGCAGATCAAGGCGGATACCACAAAGATCACCGGTGTACTTAACTGGGAAAGCCAAGCCACGATAATACCGGTCCAGCCAACGTCACCGGTAATGGAGGTGGACAGCACGCCGGCCGTTCCCACCTTAAAAGCGGCGGCAAGACCGATGAGAGCAGCAGATAGGAACACGGTGCGAAGCACGATGCGGTTGACCTTCATACCCGCATATCTGGCAGTACCCATACTGTCCCCCACCACGCTGATCTCGTACCCTTGCTTGGTGTATTTTAAGTACACGTACACAAAAGCGCCAAGCAGCAGAGTCAACAGCACACATACGTTCAGTTCAAATTTATCTCCCAAGGGAATGGCAGGAAATTCTGCCAAAGCGGAAAAACTTTTGAACACCGGTCGGGCGGATTCTTCGCTCAAAAAGAAGTTCCAATCGGCTTTGGTTTCGCCGATATAATACAAAACATACAGTGCGATATAGTTCATCATCAAGGTCATCAGGGTCTCGTTGGTGCCGAATTTCACCTTCAGCACACCCGCCAGCAGTCCGTACAACCCGGCAGCCAACATGGCGGCAACACACATCAGAACCAAGGTGACCCCCATGGGCAACCCTTCGCCCAGTTTGAAGGCAACAAAGCCAGAAGCAATGGCGCCCATAATAAACTGCCCTTCACCGCCGATGTTCCAAAACCGCATTTTGAAGGCAAGAGATAACGCCACCGACGTTAACACCAACGGTACGAACATATCCAGATAATTCATCACCGTTTTGTAGGCAATGCGGTTGCCCACCGTACCCATGGTAAACATTTGATAATAATATTCAATGGGGTCTACCCCAATGGCAACCAGG
The DNA here is from genome assembly GCA_964387715.1 of uncultured Eubacteriales bacterium. Lineage (GTDB taxonomy): Bacteria > Bacillota > Clostridia > Oscillospirales > Acutalibacteraceae > UMGS1484. Next base: position 4,824 of record CAYLYC010000025.1, read on the forward strand.
ATCACAGCGCCCAATGCCAGAGCGCCCACCACTGCCATCACGTAAAGACAGCACCGTTGCCATAAGGGACAGTTTTCTCGTTTAACTACACGGAATCCCATGGTTAGCCCTCCTTCCCGGGTTGTTCCCCGAACCGGGTATCTTTGGCGATACCTGCCGGTTTATCCTCGCATTTATCCCGCAGATCCAATGCGCCGGTCATCATAAGACCCAGTTCTTCTTTGGTGGTTTTATGGGCATGAACCACGCCCATGAGCCGACCGTGGCACAGCACCATGATCTTATCGCACAGCGCCATCATAACGTCCAGGTCTTCCCCTACGAACAGGATGCCCACTCCGTCTTTTTTCAAGTTGTTAAGGATGTTGTAAATGGCGTAGGAGGAGTTGATGTCCAACCCACGCACCGGGTAGGCGGTAATAACCACGTTGGGACCCGCCTTGATCTCCCGTCCCAGCAGTACCTTTTGCACGTTACCGCCGGACAAACGCCGTACCGGTGTTTCGGTGGAGGGGGTCACCACCTCCAACTGCTGGATCACCTGCAAAGCATCTTGTCTGCCCTGTTTCCGGTTGACGAACATTCCTTTGGTATCCCGGTAATTTTTCAACAGCATATTATCGGTAATGGAAAGAGAAGGTGCCAGACCCATACCCAGCCGGTCTTCCGGAATAAAGGACATGGAAATGCCCTTTTCCAAAATGGCCTTGGGAGGAAGCCCCACAATGTTATCCCCTTTGTGGATCATTTCCCCCGACTGGATGGGACGCAAACCGGCAATGGCTTCGCACAGTTCCTTTTGACCGCATCCGGCAATGCCTGCTACCCCTAAGATCTCGCCGCCACGAATGTAAAAATTCACCTGGTCAATGGCGGTAGCCCCTTCGTCGTTTTCAATGGTAAGATTCCGCACTTCCAAAAGGGGACGGGTCTTTTCCATCAACGGCCGGTCGATGTTCAGGTCCACCTTGCGGCCCACCATCCATTCGGTCAATTCCTGCTCGTTGGTTTCGGCGGTATTCACGGTGGTTATGTATTCCCCTTTGCGAAGAATGGATACCCGGTCGGACAGGTCCATCACTTCGTTCAATTTATGGGTGATGATGATAATGGCGTGACCTTCCTCTTTCATCCGCCGCAACACCGAGAACAGTTTGTCAATTTCCTGCACGGTCAATACAGCGGTGGGCTCGTCCAGAATAATCACTTTGGCACCGTAATACAACACCTTGATGATCTCCAGAGTCTGCTTTTCCGACACCGACATATTGTAAACCTTTTTCTTGGGGTCGATCTCAAAGCCGAATTTACCCGCAATTTCTTCGATGGTATCATACCGGCTTTTCTTTAACCGCAAACCGGCTTTTTCCTGCCCCATCCAAATATTGTCTGCCGCAGTGAAAACGTCCACCAGTTTGAAATGCTGGTGAACCATACCGATGCCCAGTTTTTTAGCATCCTCCGGCGAATCGATGGATACGGGAACACCGTTCACCCGAATCTCCCCGGCATCCGGCTTGTAAATACCGGACAGCATATTCATCAGCGTGGTTTTACCCGAACCGTTCTCCCCCAACAGGGCAACGATCTCTCCCGGTTTGACCGAAAGTTCCACGTTCTTGTTGGCAACAACGCTACCGAAGGTTTTGGTAATTCCTTTCATTTCAATGGCAAATTGTTCCGCCATGAAATCTCCTCCTTTATCTGGAAACTTAGGATTCAAAGTACACGGTAAAAAGCAGTTGGATTTCGTTGCTTTTTGTCGTCTGCTTTGAAAAAAATCCGGGCCGGCAGGAAAAGTCCGGCCGGTCCGGATGGTTCATACATTCAGTTATGCGATGGTAACGCCTTCTACCAGGTAGTTCATGGTGCCGGTGATTACGCTGTCTTCTACAGAAGCGCCACCTGCAGCAACGATCTCATTACCTGCATTGTCAACCAAAGCAGCGTCGTTCATGGTAACGTTGCCGTCAGCATCGATGGACAGTTTCACGCCGGAGAATACATCCCATTCGCCGTCCACGATCAGTTTGCGAACTGCTTCGATGGCTTTGTCGGTGTTTGCGGCGCAGTTGTCGCTCAAGGGAGATACGTCAACAAAGTTTTCTTTCAAACCGCCGTAGTAAGCAGAAGAACCCATGGTTGCTACGAATTTATCAGCAGAACCACATTCCATAGCGGCTTTCATAGCGGTGGCATAGTATACGTTCCAGTGCCAGATAGCAGCGGTCAAGTGAGCCCCGGGAGCATCGCTGGTCATATCGGAGTTGTAACCGCAACCAAACACGCCGGCATCTTGAGCGGCGATCTGGGGTTGAGCGGAGTCACAATGTTGGGCAATGATGCCGCATTTGTAAGAGTCGATCAATTCCTTGGCATAAGCGGATTCGTTTTGTTCGTCAGCCCATGCGCCCAAGGTTTTAACGTACACTTTTGCATTGGGGTTTACGGCTTGTACGCCCATGGCAAAGCCGTTGATACCGGAAGCGGTTTCAGCATATTCGGTGCCGTAAGCAGCTACGTAACCTACGTTGTTGTTACCGGTTTCCAAGGATTTCAGACCGGCAGCAATACCGGAGAGATAACGGGCTTGGTAAGCACGGCCAAAGTAGTTGTTGAAATTGGTGTCATTGCTCTTATAGCCGGTGGCGTGAGAGAAGATAACGTCCGGATATTCGGTAGCGGCTTCTTCCAAAGCATCGATATAACCAAAGGAGATACCGAAGATGATGTTAACGCCTTTACCTACCAAAGTATCCACAGCAGACAAAACTTGTTCTTTGTCTTCCGGAACTTCGTCCACGATAAACAGTTGCGTGTCCACGTCCAGACCCAACTCTTTCATAGCGGTGGTGATGCCGTTATGGTGAGCATAGGTGTAGCCGGCGGTGTCGTTCTTGCTGTTGATGTAGATTGCGCCTACTTTAAAGTCTGCGGTAGCGTCGGTGCCAGTAACACCGTCGTCCTTACTGCAGCCCACAAAGCCGATCATCATCAAGCAAGCCAGAACCAGTGCAAGAATTCTTTTCATAACATTGCCTCCAAATTTCAAATTTGATTCCCGTTGACAAAGGAGTTTTGCCAACCAATCTTATTTTACCTAAATTGTGGCAAAAAGACAATAGTTTTTTTCGCTTTTTTATGGTTGAGATGAAATAATTTTTCAAAATCGGGCCGATAACCGCCAAAAACCGCCCTTCCCTCCCCTCCCACCGTCGTGAAAACACCATAGGGTAAACATTGAAACCATAGGGGCAACCCCGAATCCCATTTTCATTATACAAAAAGAACGGCTTGTACATCCAATCACAAGCCGTTCTTTTTCGTCATATCCCTTCTTGGCAAAAGAAGGTGGGGTTACTGACCGCAACCCTATCCACGGGCGTTAACCCCGTTTTTTTCTTTTAAAAATAAAACTGCGGAACAGAATCACATTCATCACCACAAACAGCACCGCCACGATCACCAGGGTGAGCACCGGCCGTTTGGGTGCCAACGTGGCAAGGAGCATGATGGGGAAGCCAAACACAATGGCAGGGAAATTCTGATACACCATATTGTCCGAAGCAGGGGTCTCAAAATTGCCGTCGATCTCCCGCAGCAAAATGATGCCGGTACTGGCTGTGCCGGTGAGCATACCGTACATGGTTAAGAACTGTTCCTCCTGATAGGCGGGGAACAATTTTTTTGCCACAAACCAGTTGTACGCATAGGTGGAGACCAGGCCCACCACTGCCATGATCATGATAACACCCCAGGAATCCTTCAGGGCACTGAACCGAATGGCGGCAATCCCGGCAATGACCATCAGGTCAAAGAACAGGTTACTGGCACGTGCCATCAGGAAGTTGTTGGTGTATTCTTTTTTGATCACGTTTTTCCGTTTCAGGAAGTTCATAGCCGCCTTCACCAAGGTGGCCGCCAACACGCCCAGCAGGAAGTTGAATCCAAAGATCACCGATTTCATACCGGGTAAGAGTGCCGACAAACCGTACATCAGCAGGTAGGCAATGAAATAGGCCAGGGCGATCAAGGCGACCTGCACGGTGAATTTGTCAATGCTTTCCTGGAGAGGAATCTCGTTTTCCGATTGGAAATGCTCCACACTCGGCGTTTTGGCCTCTTTGTTGATATTCTGGAATTTACCCCGGCGTTTGCCCACGTTCAGGTGGAACACCCCGCCGATACTGGCACTCAAAAAGCCCAGCGCCGCAATGGTCAGCCCAAAACTTTTGCCGCCTATAAAGCCGTTTTCGGTTTCATAGATGGTGCCGTAGTTCATGGCTTGGCCGGTTCCCTGGCCGTAGCCGAAGGGCAGTAACATACCGGCTGCCGGAAAGAAATTCTTGATTACCAACGCCGCCAAAATGGAGATGATAAGCCCCAGCACGGCCTGTAACAGGTAGGTAGCAACGGTGGTGACACCGGTATTGAAAATCTCGGTGGTTCGTTGTTTGGTCATTTTTCCTTTTGCCGGTTTAAACGCAGAGGCAATAAAGCCCAGCGCCAGGCAATGGTAGGTGATCAGTTCCAGCATCACCGTTCCGTTTCCGCCAAAGAAGGCGGTGTCAAACATCACGTCGCCGGTGATCCATTTGTACACGCAGGCCACGACAATGAGCAAAATACCGCCGATCACCGATGTGGGGATCAAGGATTCACGCAGCCATTTGACCGATTTCCGAAGCATATTGGCAGCCAATAAACTGATGAGCAATACTGCGATCACGTGGTAACCGCCCCATACGCTAAAGTCCCAAAAATTGTCCATCTTCTTCACCTCGTACCATATTCTTGTGCCGATAATAGATGTGCACGTATTTCAAAGCGTTAAACCGTTTGTCCCCTTTAAATTGATACACCCGGTCGTTATGATAAATGTTCAGTTTGTTCCGACCAAGCACCGTAACCGCACGCAGTTGTTCAAAGGGGAAGATCATGGTTTCCTGCCCGGTTTGTATCTCCATCCGGTCGCCGTATAGGGTCAAACCGGCATCGGGACAGATCATGACCTTCTTTTTGTATACCACCACTTCCCGCATGGCGGCACGGTCACGGTACAGCGGCGTTTTGGTATACGCCGTTACGTCCAACCGATTGATAAAGTCCTTTTGGTAATCGTACCACTGGGACACATACCGGAAGGGAAACTCCCGTCCCTCGCCGGTCAGGGTCTTATCCTCACCGTAGGTCATGGTGCATCCGCAGGTTTTGCACCACACCCGATGATCCTTGCTTTCAAAGGTGGACAGGCCGCAGAACGGACACACGTACATTGCCCGTTCCAGGTATTCCGCCCGTTTATTGGAGCGGTACAGACCGTCTACCGTCCCGTCGTCCACCGCCAAACCGGTTTCAATGAGAGCCAACAGTTCTTCGTTGGTCATGGTTTGGTATTCCTCCGGCTCAATCACCTGGGAAACGTATGCCTTCATGGGGCCTTTACGCACTTCGTCACTCCACCGGGGTTGGGTGCCGTAGCCCCCTTCGATACGGTACAGCGCAATGGGTAATTTCAGCTTTTTGGCAAGTCCCGCAATGGCAGGACTCATATATTCGGTCTTGCCGCTATAGGTACGGTTGCCTTCCGGCGCCAGAGTGATGGTGCCCCCCTCTTTTGCCACCCGTAAGCAATTCATTACGGCGGCAATATCGGTGGTTTGTTTTTTGATGGGAATAGGCGCCACCAACCAACGAATCAGGGATGATACCCACCCGTTGGAAAAAATATCCTCCGTGGCAAGATAGTAGATCGGCCCCCGAAAGGACAGCCCCACAAAGAATTGGTCAAACACCGTTTGGTGATTCAGCAGGATCAAATACGCCCGTTCCCCCTGTTCTTCAAACCGTTCAGGACGAATATGGTATTTCCACCGGCAATAGGGACGCAACACAACCGCCGCCAAGTTCCGAACCACTCTGTGACGAAACCTCCGCCACTGCTTTTTCTTTTTCGCCAATCCAACCGCCGCCTTTCAAAAAAATGGGGTTTATGTGCCTAATTGGAAATATTATAACATATAAAATAGAAAAATGCAATCTTTATGTGAGAAACGGGCGAAGTGGGGTGATTTTAGGTGATGAACAATATTTGGTGAGGTTTGGGTTCTCGTAAAAATCAATGCGAAGCGTTGTATATCATCTAAAAAAACCGACAGGTCGAAACCTGTCGATTTTGTCTATGAGCTACGAAAAGATATTTCTGCCAGTTTGTAGTATGAATTTGAACTCTTGCATAAATTTAATGAAATCGTTCGCTAACGCTCACGGTGAAATCCTCGCGTTGCTTGGATGAAATCTGCTTCGCAGATGAAATTAAATCCACCCACCCGCCGTTGAGGCGGATTTCATCCCCGCAGGGGATTTCATCATCGAAGATGATTTCACCCACCCG
>CAYLYC010000026.1:0-11093 GCA_964387715.1 uncultured Eubacteriales bacterium
TTCAAGCGAGAGCGGAGCAAAAAGCACCGAAATATACCGCTTTGCGGCGGGTTTGGGTTTAAATGTTCACCCTAATTCAAGTGGAACCTCAACGGTGCAGTCCAGATGGAAGGAATAAAGCACCAGTTCTTTTACCTCCAGCCGGTTGGCATCCTTCACCATTTTGGCGTACAGCCGCAACTGGTCGCCGTACCGTGCCGCCAGTTCCTCTCCGGTGCTTACCCGGTCGGTTTTGTAATCCACGATCACCCATCCATCCTCTTCCCGGAACAGCAGGTCGGCAATGCCTTGCACCACCACTTGTTCCTTCTCCAGTTCCTTTGGCAGGGTGGGGTCAAGCAGGGTGACCGGCAGGGTGCTCATAAAGTGGTATTCCCGCAACACCTCTTTGGCGGCGGCGATCCGCTGATACAAATGACTGGCAAAAAAGTTGTCCACCTTTTGAGCGTTGACCGCCTCTCCTTGCACCTGGGTCAGAAAACCCGCCTCTATCAGCCGTCCCATCTCCCGCCGGCTGTCTGCGGCGGCGTTGGGATAGGAAGCGTACTGCATAAATTCATGAAGCGCCGTACCCTTTTCGGCGGCGGTCAGGCCACCCTCCTGCAAAAAGCCGGGACGGGTCTGCCGGGGAGGAGCGGTCAGGTTGCCGTGAACCAGTTGGGAAACGCTTCGTTTGGAAAAGGCGTGAGCCAACCGGTGGGTGACCGGGGCGTAGCCCATTTGCCGCTCCAGTTGCGCCATCAACGCCGGGTCTGCCGGATGCCGGGGGGGTTTCTCCTGGGTGATCCCTTCCGGGAGGGGGATCTCCTCCGATGCCGGCCGTTCCACCGTAAAATGGGGGCAATCCCCTTGCAACACACCGGCATACAGCAACAGCGTACCGTACCGGTCGGCAGAGGACACCAGTTGGGCAGAGGGTCGCCCGGCAGGGTCAAGATTGCCCTCCAACCGTCCGGCGGCGGTGTCCCATTGCTTTTGCGGATTGGTGAAGGTGGTCAGCAGATACAGCCGGTCAATGGCACGGGTCATGGCAACGTACAGCACCCGCAGTTCTTCGCCCAGATCGGCTTGTAGGGTGGTTTGCTCCACCCCAAGGCGCATGGCGGTGTTGGTCACCGTATGGGTTTGGGCATCGTGGCGCTTCAGCCCGATCCCCATGGTTTGGTCTAATAAAACCGGCAGAGCCAGATCACGGGTGTTGAATTTGCCGCCGCAATACCCCACGAAGCACAGGGGGAATTGCAACCCTTTCGAGGCGTGAATACTCATAATGCGAACGTAGTCGCCGGCAGGCAGGGGGGCAGAACCGGGGGTGTCGTCGGTCTCCTGCTCCAATTTGGTGAGATACCGTACAAAACCGTCCAGCCGGTCGTAACCGTTCCCGCTGCATTGCTCCGCCAGTTCCATCATGGTCAGCAGATTTTGCCGCCGCACGTCCCCTTGTCCCATCACCTGTACCGCCGCAAAATACCCAAACCGGTCATAGATGCGTTGCAACAGCCGGGCAGGGGTAACCGAAGCCCCGTAGGTGCGCAGGTCGTCCAGCGTATCCAAAAAGGACCTGACCTTTGGGTTGGTGTCCGCCTGGTTTCGCAAACAGGTGTACAGAGGGATCCATTTGTCCGGCGCTCGTAGTGCCGCCAGTTCATCGGCGGTAAATTCAAAGAAGGGGGACAGCATAACGGTGAGCATGGCAAGGTCGTCGGTGGGGTTGTCAATGGCACGAAGCAAACTGACAAGCCATGGGATCTCCTTGCTTTCAAACAGGGATTGGCTTTTGCCGGCAACCGCCGGAATGCCGTGTTGAGCCAGTCGTTCCACGTACTGGGTGGCTTTGGTACCGGGACTGCGCAGTAAGATCACGCAATCCTTATAGGTGGCACACCGCAGGGTATCACCAACCGTGACACAAGGGGTGGCAAGGGCTTCTTTGATGTGCATGGCGATGCGGTCGGCTTCCAGTTCCACCGTCGAGCGATGGTCTTTTTCCAGAAGATCCATGACCACCGGCCTGTCCTCTCCGGGAAATTCCCGGCTGGGGATGAGCATATGGCTTTGGTCGTATTCCACGTCCCCTGCTTCTTTGGTCATGATCAGGGAAAACAGATGGTTGACCGTGTGGCACACAGCCCCCCGGCTGCGGAAGTTGCCGTCCAGAATGACCTTGCCCGGGTCGCACACCCCGTCATACAAGGGGTAAGCGTCCAGCATCCGGGCAAAGTTTGCCGGGTTTGCCTTGCGGAATCGGTAAATGCTTTGTTTGATGTCGCCCACCGCAAAAAGATTTTTCCCCTCTTTTGACAGGGCGTGAAACAGGGCGGATTGCAGGTCGTTAACGTCTTGAAACTCGTCCACCAGTACGTAGTCAAAACTGTCCTGAATGGTGTGGGCGTAGGGGGTGGGAAGGGCACGTCCGTTCTCCAGGTGGGTGAGCAGACCAAAAGCGGCGTATTCAATATCCGCAAAATCCAGTACCCCCCGTTCCCGTTTTTTCTCCATGGTACGGGCTTCCAGTTCCCAAACACAGTCAAACAGCAACCGGACGTAGGGGGCAAGGGCTGCCGCCTGTCGGGCACATTCTTCACCCGTAAAGCAAAACAGCCGTTTGAGTTCCAGTTCCAGTTGTTTGCTGTCACTGGCCAGATCCTTGGTGCGTTGGTTCAGTTGGCTGGTGTTTTTGGTCACCCGGGTGCCGGCGTAGGAAATGGCAAGGGGTTGCCGGGCAAGAGCCACCGCTTCGTCCCACTGGTTGCCCTTCAGGGCATCCAGCAGTTGTTCCCACCGGGCTTTGGTTTCATACAGAATAGGGCCCCGTACCGATGCGATCTGCTCATCCTGGGGCAGACGGGTCAGCACGTGGTTTAAGGTGTTTAAATGACGGGTGAGCAGACGCCGCCCTTTTGCCATCAGCGTCTTGCCCCAAGGGGACTGGGTGATGTGGGTAAAATCCTGATACATCGCCACCACGTCCTCTCCCCATTGCCGGGGGAAGGGGATGGTACGAAGATAGGAATACAGTTCATACAGCCCCTTTTCCAAAGGAAGGGCGTTTTTGGTGGAGCCAAGCAACTCTGCCAGACGGGTAAATTCCCGGTTGCGGGTGGCAAAAAAGAAATCCATGGTTTCGGAAAGGGCTTCTTTTTCCAGCAGTTTTAAGTCGTTGCCGGTGATAAGGGCAAGGTCTGGGGGCAGATCTGCCTGTTCAAAATGTTGGGTCACCAAGGTTTTGCAAAAGGCGTCAATGGTACAGATGTTGGCTTTGGGAAGCAGCATTTGCTGACGCATGAGGCGAATGTTATCCGGGTCTTTTTCCCGTTCCTCCTGCAATCGGGCGGCGATCCGTTCCCGCATTTCTCCGGCAGAGGCGTTGGTAAAGGTGACCACCAACAGCCGGTTGATATCCACCGGATCTTTGGGGTCTAATATACAGCCCATGATCCGTTCCACCAAAACGGCGGTCTTGCCCGAACCGGCGGCGGCCGAAACCAGCATGGCGCCCCGGTTGTCAATGGCTTGTTGCTGGGCTTTGGTCGGTTTAAATGCCATGGGGGTCCTCTCCTTTCAATAACGCTTTTTTCTCTGCCGCAGAAAGGGATGCCACCGTGTGGTGGGGCGCATCCCCATCCAAGGGGCAAATGGCTTGATAGGCGCAAAAACTACAAGCGTTGTAGCCGCCGCTGGGGTCCCGGGGATTGCACAAGATCTCCCCTTGTTGCAAAGCCGCTCCCATCTCGGTGAGCAGACGGTCGATCATGCGCCGGGTCTTGCCGAAAAATTCCAACGACGCCAGGGAACCCCCCACCTCTCCTTTTTTATAGGTGATGGGCAGGTATGCGCCGGTGGCGGCAGGATCCATGGCGTGGAGCACCTCCGGCAGGTCGTTGATCAGACCCTTCATCCGCAGGTCCTTCATCACTTTGTCTGCCCATGCTTCTTCACTGGCCGCTTCGCCCTGTTCTGCCGGCATATACAGAATACCTGCCGGTTGCCGGTTGTCCCCAAAACGGACGCCGTTTTCCTGGGCGGCGTACAGATAAATGAGCATTTGCAGACCCATTCCGTAGTAAATATCTTCCAGACAAAAATCCTTTTTCCCGGTTTTGTAGTCCACCACCCGGATGTAGGTCACCCCGTCTTTTTGGTAGGTGTCCACCCGGTCAATGGTGCCAATGACCGAAAGGGTTCCTCCGCCGGGCAGGGAAAGGGTGTAGGGAGCCATGTCCTTGTCCTTGCCCATGGATACTTCACAACCGGCAGTCTGGAACAAACTGTCTGCCATTTCTGCCGCCATGTGGCACAGCAGGGTAAACAACAGGTCTTCCACCCGGGTGAGGGTAAAGCAGAAGGTGGGGGATTTCCCCTCCATACCGCCCAGTTCTTCTTCCACAAACTGGAGCAACATGGCGTGAATATCCTTTTTCATCTGCTCCCCTTCCAGCGTGGAGAGTCCCTTGCTTCCGTAGCGTTTGAGCATATGCTCCAATACGTAATGCACCATGGACCCTCGGGAAAGGGTGTCGATCTCAATTTTCTTTTTGGGGGTAATGCGCAGTCCGTATTGGCAAAAATAATAGAACCGGCATTTGTGATACACCTCCACTCCGCTGGGGGAAAGGGTGATATCCTTGCCAAACAGGGCACGGGCATGATGGGGGGAAATACGGGTGTCAATGGGTTGCTCGGTGATTTCCAACAGCCGGAGTTTTTCCGGATGATGCTGTGCCAAAAAGCGGTATAAACTGCCGTTTTCGGGGGAGCGGTCCTCCCAGGTGGCCGCCAACTGTTCCAGGGCGGTATCCGGCGTCACCGCCTTGGCAAGGGGAGCGGTTTTGGTATAATATTCCCGGGCGTTTCGCTCACAGCATCCGGGAAACGCCTTCTTGATTCTGGTCACCGGAAAACTGGGAGACAGTTCTTGCTCCCGGTTGGCGGTGAGATAGGTAAAGGTTACAAAATCACTGGCTTGACAGCAAAGGTGATAGAACAAAAATTCTCCTTCCACCGTGTCAAACTCGCACCGGTTGGACAAAGGGATATCTGCCTGGTTCATCAGCGCCCGGTCGTAATCGGACAGCAATCCGCCGGTGGCAGGGCTTTGGGGGAACACCCCGGTATTGGTTCCCATCAAAAACACGGCTTTGCATCGGGCAGGGCGCACCCGGTCTGCCACCCCCACCGTTACCTGGTTTAAGGATTGGGGGATCTGCCCCATTTCCACACCGGCGATCATCACCCCCATCAGATGGGTAAATTCCTTGGGGGTATAGGGGGTGTTGCCGGCGGCACGAACGGTTTTGTCCAGCAGGTCCATGAGCACCTGCCAGGAACGGATCACTTCTTCCCCTTCAAAGCCGTCACCTTTTTCGGTCAGCCGATGGCTGATGCGCTGCAACTGTTCAAATACCGGGTACTGGGTGAGCAACCGGTACAATGCGGCGGCGTATTCCTTGCCGGTGTGGGTACCCTTACAGTCCTCCACAAACCGGATGAGGGGTTGCATCAGCCGGGTGCGACAGCCGTTTAAGGTCTCCTTCATGGCAGGGGTGAGTTCCTTCGGCCCGTCGGGATGACGGGTAAATTCCGTCAGCCATTCTCTGCCCTTTATGCTCCAGGTGAAGCAATAATTTTCCAGCATGGCAACGTCATCGGTGGTCAGCCCGGCAAGTCCGGTTTTGGCAAGGGATAAGATCTTGTTACTGTCCAGCCCAAGGGAAGCCAGTTCCATGGCTTTCATCACAAACGCCGCCAAGGGCTGATGGGCAAAGGGATGGGGAGAATCGAAAAAATAGGGAATGGCGTACCGGCCAAACACCCCGTCCAATAAACCCTCGTAGGGGGTGGGGTCAGCCATGACCACCGTAATGTCGCTGTACCGTAAGCCCTGCTCCCGTACCAGGGTTTGAATGCCTTCTGCCACCGCCGTGATTTCGTCATAAACCGATTGGCAACGGCATAGGGTAATTTGGTGGGCATCCCCGGAAAAGGGGGTATCGTCCCCTTCCAACACCTGCGCCAGATGTTGCAAAGCCGGGTTGTTCCCCCGGTGATTGTGGGTAAGAATGATGGGCGAAGCCACCGTCACACCAGCCGAACCGGCCATGCGGATCAGGGTGTTTGCCACCCCTTTGGTGTTGGCGAACAGTTCCAGATTATGCCGTGGGGAAAGTCCGTCGGCACACAGCGCCACCGTAACGTTGCGGCTTTGGGCAAGGATCTGCCCCATGAGTTTTAACTGGGGTACGGTAAAATCCTTAAAGGAATCCACAAAAACCTCTTTGCCGGCAAAATAAGGATGGCTCTCCAAGGTATCATGCAACCGGGTGAGTTGTTCCTCCGGGTCAAGGTACTGTTCTGCCACCAGTTGTTCGTATAGGGAGAAAATGAGAGCGATCTCACGCAGTTTTTCTGCCAGTCCCATCCCCTGGATCAAACTGCTGCCGGCAAGGAGTGTGCCGGGGGTCACCCCTTTGTGGTGACATTCGGTGATCAGGGACAGCAAACGGCGGTAAAAGGGGACTTGCCCCACCTGTTTGCGGTAAAGTTTCAGGTCGCCTGCGGCGGCGGTCACCGCTTTTGCCATCAACAGCAGTTTTTCTTCGGAGGATAAGGGCGTTCCGGCAATGCCCCCCACCTCTTTGCCCACTGCATGGCACAGCCGGGTAAAGGAGAGCACCTGCGCCCGTTTGCCGGCAGGTAAGGAGAGCATTTGCCGTTCGTATTCAAAGGACGCCTGTTCCGGTACCAGCAAAATGCTGTGGGCATCCTCCGGTAACTTGCTGATGCGCTCAAAGATCTCATGGGTCTTGCCCCGACCGGCGGCGCCTAAAATCAACTGTAGCATAATGTGATTTCTCCTTACGATTTATATGGTTTCAGTATAACACATTTTGTTGCAAAAGGAAAGAAGTAGGCAGAAAAAAACCGCTAAAGGGAGTTTTTGGGCAAAAATTCCACAAATTTCGTTGTTTTACACAAAACCCACATCTTTTTATTAACACCTTTGCACAATGTTTATAAAAAAGGGTTGCAATATAGCCCCTGATTTGTTACAATATAGAAAAGGTGTCATTCTCTTTTGATACCACCTTGAAAAAGGAAAGGATCGTGGAAGCGTTATGTTCTACAAAACCCAATGTGTTGCCATGTTATTGGCAGGCGGTCAAGGAAGCCGACTGGGCGCTTTGACCAAAAAAATCGCCAAACCGGCGGTTCCCTACGGCGGTAAGTACCGCATTATTGATTTCCCCATGTCCAACTGTATCAACTCCGGCATCGAAACAGTGGGCGTTCTTACCCAGTACCAACCCTTGGTGCTGAACGATTATATCGCAACCGGCGCTCCCTGGGATCTGGACCTGCGTCAAGGGGGCGTACACGTGTTGCCCCCCTATCAGCGCAATGCAGGGGCAGACTGGTACAAGGGTACTGCCAACGCCATTTATCAGAATATTCCTTTTATTGAACGGTATTCGCCGGAATACGTGCTCATCCTGTCGGGTGACCATATCTATAAAATGGACTATTCCAAAATGATCGACTATCACAAAAAGAACAATGCCGACTGCACCATTGCGGTGTTGGACGTATCCCTGGAAGAAGCCAGTCGTTTTGGCATCATGAACACCCGGGAAGACGGCAGTATTTACGAATTTGAAGAAAAACCCCCTCATCCCAAGTCCACCAAGGCATCCATGGGTGTGTACGTGTTCAGTTGGGATAAGTTGCGGAAATATCTGGAGGAGGACGAAGCCGATCCCAATTCCTCCAACGACTTCGGCAAAAACATCATCCCCACCATGCTGGGGGACGGTTGCCGGATGATGGCCTATGACTTTGACGGCTACTGGAAAGACGTTGGTACGGTGGAATCGTTGTGGGAAGCCAATCTGGATCTGCTGAATCCCAAGGTGGAATTAGACCTGGCCGACGACCGTTGGCGGATCTATTCCCGCACCGAGACCGTTCCGCCCCAATACGTTGCCCCTGAAGCGGAGATCGAAAACTCCCTGGTGAGTGACGGCTGTACCGTGGCAGGGTACGTGGACTATTCGGTGCTGTTCTCCGGCGCCGTGGTAGAACCGGGTGCACAGGTGCATTATTCCATTATCATGCCCGGCGCTGTGGTGAAAAAAGGCGCTGTGGTAAAATACGCCATCGTAGCCGAAAATTCTGTGATCGAAGAAGGGGCAAAGGTGGGTCAGGCACCGGAAGAAATGGACGACCGGGATGCCTGGGGCGTTGCTCTGGTTGGGGATAACCTGACCATCGGCAAAAACGCCACCGTTGCCGCAAAACAAATGGTAGAAGACAATGTAGGGGAGGGTGAAACAGTATGAAGACCAATGCAATCGGTGTAATTTTCACCAATATCGGAGATGATCTGCTTCGGGACGTGACCCGGTTCCGTTGTATGGGTTCGGTTCCCTTTGGCGGCCGGTATCGGATGATCGACTTTCCTCTGTCTGCCATGGTTCACGCCGGCATTTCCAAGGTGGGCATCACCACCCGTCATAACTACCGTTCCCTGATGGATCATCTGGGCAGCGGTAAACCCTGGGATCTGTCCCGTAAAAACGGGGGGATCTACCTGTTTCCTCCTTACAGCAACAGGGAAAGCGGCGACAATGCTACCCGTTTGTCCGAACTGGCTTCCATGATGCCCTTCCTGGAAAATTCCAAGGAAGATTACGTGGTGTGCTGTGACTGCGACGTGGTGTATAATTTTGATATGACCGGCATCATCCAAGCCCATATTGATTCCGGCGCAGACGTGACCTTTGGGTATGTTCACGGCGAAAAACCCCAATCCGGCAGACGGATGGTGTTGGGCATGGACGCTGACCAAAAGATCAAAGAGGTTCTGGTTGACCCGGATGTGAAGGGGGACTGTGATTACGCCATTAACGTTACGGTGCACAACCGTACCAAACTCATCCAGATCGTGAAGGACGCCATGAGCCGCAACTACACCACCCTCACCAGAGACGTGTACCAACGGCAACTGGAATACCTTGATATGCGGGGCTATCGGATGGATGGCTACGTGAAGGTGATCGACAGTTTGTCTGCGTACCTGACCGCCAACGAAGATCTGCTGAAAAAAGAGGTTCGGGATGCGCTGTTCTGTACTGACCGTCCCATTTTGACCAAGGAGCGGGACGATGCCCCCACCCGGTACGCCATCGGCGGCAAAGTGACCAACTCCCTGGTGGCAGACGGCTGTATCATTGCCGGCGAGGTGGAAAACTGCGTCCTGTTCCGGGGTGTGCAGGTTGGCAAAGGCGTGAAACTGCAAAACTGCGTAGTGATGCAGGATTCGGTCATCGGAGATAAAGCCACCCTGTCTTACGTGGTAACCGATAAAGATACCGAGATCTCTCCCGGCAGAACCTTGATGGGATTTGACTCCTATCCGGCTTACATTGCCAAAGGTGCTATTGTGTAAAACAAGGAGAAGTTGCCTATGAAATGTTTGTTTGTAACCAGCGAGGCATATCCCTTTGCGGTGTCCGGCGGTTTGGGAGACGTGGCAGGGGCTTTGCCTGCCGCCCTTCGCCATCGCTTTGTGGGATGCCGTGTGGTCATGCCTCTTTATGAAGACGTTCCCCAACGTTTTCGGCAGGAAATGCGGTTTATCGGCTCACTGTCGGTGCCGGTTTCCTGGCGGCGTCAGTATTGCGGCGTGTTTGAAGCCAAGTATAACGGCGTCACCTATTATTTGCTGGATAATCAGTATTACTTTAAGCGGAAAGGGTTGTACGGGTATTACGACGATGCGGAACGGTTTGCGTTCCTGTCCCGTGCCGCTCTGGAGATCATCCCCTTGATCGACTATTATCCGGATATCATCCATTGCAACGACTGGCAAACCGCCCTGCTTCCGGTGTATTATTCCATTTTCTACGCCGGCAAGGCAGGTTATGAGAACATCAAAACCGTGTTTACCATTCACAATATTCAATACCAAGGGCAGTACAGCAGCGAGATCCTGCAGGATGTGTTTGGTATTCCCGGTGAACAACGGGCGCTGGTGGAATACGGGGATTGCATCAACCTGTTAAAAGGGGGCATCGAAACCGCCCATGCGGTGACCACCGTCAGCCCCACCTATGCCAAAGAGATCATGGATCCCTGGTATTCCTACGGTTTGGACAGCATCCTGAAAGAACGGAGTTGGAAACTGCAGGGCATCATCAACGGCATCGACGTGGAGGTGTACAACCCCCAAACCGACCCCATGATCCCCGCAACCTACAGCCCGGAGGATATGCAGGGCAAAGCCGTTTGTAAAGCCGCTCTGCAGGAGCAAATGGGTCTGCCGGTGCGGCCGGACGTTCCGTTGATCGGGCTGGTCAGCCGTCTGGTTTCCCAAAAGGGTCTGGATCTGGTGCAATACGCCCTGGAGGAACTGTTGCAAAAGGATATACAGTTGGTCATTCTCGGCTCCGGGGATTGGGGATACGAAAGTTATTTTGATGAGATGGCCGCCAAATACCCGGAAAAGATGGGGTTGAAGGTGGGCTTTATTCCCGCCCTTGCCCATCAGATATACGCCGGTGCGGATCTGTTCTTAATGCCCTCCAAGTTTGAACCCTGCGGTCTGGCACAATTGGTGTCCCTGCGGTACGGCACGTTGCCCATCGTTCGGGAGACCGGGGGACTGAAGGATACCATTACCGATTGCGGCGAACCCGATGGCAATGGGTTTACCTTCCAGACCTATAACGGCGACGATATGAGCAATGCGGTGTACCGTGCCCTCAGTTTGTATGAGGATCAGCCCGCTTTCCAAGCCGCCCGTGCCCGGGCAATGGCGTGTGACCATAGCTGGAACGCCTCCGCCGGTGAATATGTAAAATTGTATAAAGATCTATTGGGTGAATAAACCAAAAAGGTGTTTTGCTGTGCGCAGAACACCTTTTTTGTATAGCGAAACCGGTGGGTGGTTTGCCGATCATACCATCCCGATTTGAAAATAATGGGTAGGGGCGAACTGTGTTCGCCCGTTTCTTGTGTCCCACACCAACCAAGGACGGTTGCGAAATTGCCCCACCCCTCATCGGCTTCCCCCCGGGGGAAGCTGTCCGAAGGAC
>CAYLYC010000027.1:0-10930 GCA_964387715.1 uncultured Eubacteriales bacterium
CCATTCCCTTGATGCTGTTGTCCATCGGCGGCATCATTACCAAGGGTTTTGCCCGGTTTTCCAAGGTGCAAAGCAAAATTGACAGTTTGAACTCCACCGTGCAGGAAAACGTTACCAACGTGCGGGTGGTAAAATCCTTTGTAAGAGAACAACACGAAAAAGAAAAATTCGGGGTTGCCAATCAGGACTTGAAGGACGCCAATATGGGCGCGATGAAGATCATGATCTATATGCAGCCCATCGTGACCCTGTTTATGAACCTCACGGTGCTGGTGGTGCTGTGGTTTGGCGGCAAACAAGTGGTTGCAGGGGATATGCCCTATGGGGACTTATCTGCCTTTATCACCTACGTGACCCAGATCCTCTCCTCCCTGATGATGGTGACCATGCTGTTGATGAACTCCTCCCGGGCGTTGGCTTCTGCCCGTCGTATCAAAGAGGTGCTCAACGAACAACCGGATCTCAACGATACCCACGCCGCAAGAAAGGATCTGGCGGTGGCACAGGGAGCGATCGAATTTAAAGGGGTGTCCTTCCGCTATTATAAGGATAGTGAAGACCGGGTGCTGGAACACGTTGATCTGTCCATCGCCGCCGGAAGCACGGTGGGGATCATCGGTTCTACCGGTTGCGGTAAAACCACCCTGGTATCCATGATCCCCCGGTTTTATGACCCGGATGAAGGGGAGATCCTGGTGGACGGCGTCAACGTCAAGGATTATTCTCTCCACAACCTGCGGGAAGGCGTGGGCATGGTATTGCAAAAGAACGTGCTGTTTTCCGGTACCATTGAGGAAAACCTGCGCTGGGGCAATCAGGATGCCACCTGGGAAGAGATCCAAGGGGCGGCACAAAGCGCCCAGGCAGACAAATTCATTACCGGCTTTACCAAAGGGTATCAAAGCGATCTGGGACAAGGAGGTTCCAATGTGTCCGGCGGTCAAAAGCAACGGTTGTGCATAGCCCGGGCATTGCTGAAACGGCCTAAGATCTTGATTTTAGACGACTCCACTTCGGCGGTGGATACTGCCACCGAAGCCCATATCCGCAAGGCGTTTGCCAATGAGTTGAAGGATACCACCAAGATCATCATTGCCCAGCGCATTGGCTCGGTGATGGATGCGGATCAGATCGTGGTGATGGATAACGGCAGGATCACCGGCATCGGCAACCACGAAACCCTGCTTCGGGATAACACCGAATATCAGGAGATCTACTATTCTCAAATGGAACGAAAGGAGGCGTAACCCATGGCGAAACGAACGTTGGCTGACCTGCAACGGCAATATGCAGGTGTGGGCGACAACCAAAAGCCCGGCGCACCCCATCCCGGACCGGGGGGGAGAGGCCCGGGTGGCAGAGGCGGTCCTCCCGGTATGGGGGGTAAACCCAAAAACACCAAAGGCGCCATTCGTCGGCTGTTGGGTTATGTTGCTCCTTATAATAAACACATCGTTTTGGTGGTGATCTGTATGCTGTTCAGCACGGTCAGTACCCTGGTGGGCGGCTATTTGCTTTCCCCCATTGTGGACCGTTTGGCAGGGGTGCAGTCCAAGGATCTCACCCCGGTTGCCAGGTGGCTCAATCAACTGCTGGAACAACTGCGGGATACCCTTGTTCCCTGGTTGGAACCGGCACTGGGCGATAAGATCAGTTACCTGATCGTGGGCATCGGGGTCATGCTGCTGGTGTATGCCCTGGGCATCCTTACCACCTATTTACAGGCACGGTTGATGCTCACCGTGTCACAAGGAACCATCGAAGCCATCCGGAATGATCTGTTTAACAAACTGCAGACCCTGCCGGTTCGGTTTTTCGACCGCAACCCCACCGGGGAAGTCATGAGCCGGTTTACCAACGACGTGGACAATATTGGCATGATGCTGGACCATTCCCTGGTGCAGTTGATCTCCGGTGTGATCAGCTTGACCGGTACCTTGTTCTTCATGATTACCACCAACTGGATATTAACCTTGATTACCGTGGTGTTTGTACCGGTGTTTTTCTACGGCGGTGCGGCCATTGCCAAACGCAGCCGTAAATATTACAAAGGGCAACAAGCCGCACTGGGTTCGGTAAACGGTTATATTGAAGAAACGGTGACCGGTCAAAAGGTGGTTAAGGTGTTTAACCACGAGGAGGTTTGTGCAGAGGAGTTTTCTCTGCTCAACAACGATTTGCGGGATAAACAGTTTAAAGCGCAATACTACGGGGGAATTATGGGGCCCATCATGCACAATACCAGCATGATCTCCTACGCCATTACCCTGGGGGTTGGAGGCGTTCTTATGTTCTTTGGAGGGTTGACCCCCGGCGCGCTTACGGTATTTGCCAACTACTCCCGTCAATTTTCCATGCCCATCAATACGCTGTCCCAACAAATGACCACCGTGTTTTCGGCACTTGCGGGTGCAGAACGGGTGTTTGCGGTGATGGATACCGATCCGGAGCAACCGGACAGCGAGAATAGTGTGTCTGCCAAAGGAATGAAGGGCTATGTGAAACTGGACAACGTGACCTTTGGATACGACCCGGATAAAACCATTTTGAAAAACATCAGTTTGTATGCCAAGCCGGGACAAAAAATCGCCTTTGTTGGCTCTACCGGTGCCGGGAAAACCACGGTCACCAATCTGATCAACCGGTTTTATGACATTGAGCAGGGCAGTATCACCATTGATGACGTGGATATCCGTGACTATAAACGGGAGGAACTGCGGGAAAACATTGCCATGGTATTGCAGGATACCCACCTGTTCTCCGGCACCATTCGGGAGAATATCCGGTACGGTCGGCTGGATGCCACCGACGAGGAAGTGGTGGCGGCGGCAAAAACCGCCAGTGCACACTCCTTTATTATGCGGCTTTCCAAGGGTTATGATACGGTGATCGAAGGGGACGGTACCAACCTGTCCCAAGGTCAGCGGCAACTGCTGAACATTGCCCGTGCCGCCCTGTCCAAAGCGCCCATCTTGATTTTGGACGAAGCCACCAGTTCGGTGGACACCCGTACGGAACGGCACATTGAACAAGGGCTTGACCGCTTGATGAGCGGCAGAACCACCTTTGTGATCGCCCACCGTCTGTCTACCGTGCGCAACGCCAATGCCATTATGGTGCTGGAGCAGGGAGAGATCATCGAGCGGGGCGACCATGATGATCTGCTGGAACAAAAGGGTCGGTATTATCAACTCTACACCGGTGCCATCGAGCTGGATTGACAATAATAACACATAAAGCCCGTTTTCTCACCACTGGACGTATCGCATACGCCGTCGGGATAAGAGAAACGGGCTTTCTGTATCATTCTTGTGAATCCAAAAATAAGGAATAATAACACATAAAGCCCGTTTTCTTACTGCTGGACGTATCGCATACGCCTTCGGGTGAGAGAAACGGGCTTTCTGTATCATTCTTTCCGGTCTACCGGTGCATATTGGTTTGTCACTTACCCCATCGATTTTTCTGCACAAAATAAAGTTGACCTTTTCCTTTTTTATGGTATGATAAGGATTGAAAAGTGAGGAATTGCGTATGATTGGATTATTATCCCGTTGGCTCATTCGGGATCGTGAAAACGATCAAAAAGAGTCTGTCCGCCAGGCCTACGGTACGCTGTGCGGTGTGATGGGCATTGTGCTCAACCTGATGCTGTTTGCCGGCAAATACGTCGCCGGTGTCATCAGCCATTCGGTGGCCATTACTGCCGACTCCTTTAACAATCTTTCCGATGCGGCGTCGTCGATTTTGATGTTGCTTGGATTCCGTATGGCGGCAAAAAAGGCGGATGCCGACCACCCTTACGGTCACGGGCGGATGGAATACGTCACCGGCATGATGATTTCGGTGCTGGTGATGTTTATGGGATTTGAACTGTTCCGCTCATCGGTGGATAAGATCCTTCACCCCCAATCGGTGACCTTCAGCACCGTTACCCTGGTGATTTTGGCGGCATCCATCTTGGTAAAACTGTATATGGCGGTTTACAACCGTTCCATTGGCAAAAAGATCCATTCCTCTGCGATGGTTGCCACCGCCACGGACAGCATGGGCGATATGATCGCCACTGCAGCGGTACTGGTATCCATGTTGGTTTCACACTTCACCCATTTGTCGTTAGACGGTTGGTGCGGCGGTTTGGTGGCGCTGTTTATTCTCTATTCCGGTTTTTCCTCCATGCGGGAGACCATGGGAGAATTGCTTGGCAAATCCCCTAACCCGGAGTTTGTGAAAAACGTGAAAGATACGGTGCTTTCTCACCGGGAAGTGATCGGTATTCACGATATGCTGGTGCACGATTACGGTCCGGGCAGAGTGATGGTGTCCCTCCATGCCGAAGTGCCGGGGGATGGGGATATTTACCATCTTCACGATGTGATCGACCAGATCGAAATGGAACTGATGGAACGGTTTTCCTGCGAGACCACCATTCACATGGACCCGGTGGAGGTCAACAATCAAAAGGTGGAAATCATGCGCCGCCGGTTGGTGTCGGAACTGAAAAACGTGGACGAGGTCATTACCATCCACGATTTCCGCATGGTGGTTGGGCCTACCCACACCAATTTGATTTTTGACATCGCTTTGCCGGTGGAACACAAGGTCAGCGACGGACAACTTCGCCGGGAAGTGGAGAGCATGGTGGCGGAAAAATTTGAAAACACCTTTGCGGTGTTCAAGATCGACCGGATTTTGTTTTGAACCCACCGTTTTTATACCAATATCTGTAAAAAACCCATTGATTTGCATGGTTGCTTCGGTATAATAAACGTAGCGTGGGTTACACAAGGAGGAATGTGCCATGGACCAAAAGAACTTTGTTATGACCGTTGACCGTTCTGCTGACCAATCCTGGCAGATCTGTGCCGACGGCTTGGCCGAAAACACCATTTATTATATTGACAGTTCCTTTTTTGAGGGGATGGAACCTATTTATGACAAGGATGTGAACCGTCTGGTGGTCAGTTTGCAAGGGCTGATCAACCGGGATCACCAAAAGGTCCACACCGCTCTGGTCTATCTGGACGTGACCGTGTCGGATGCCTTTTGGCTGGAATACGTTACCGGGGAAGGGAAGACCTTCCACGGGATGACCGTTCGCAAGATTCGGTCCTTTGACGAATTTTTGACCGTCTTTGCCCCCCAACTGCAACAATGCGGCCTGATCTATTGGGATCAGAACGTACCGGCTACCGCCAACGTTGCCGCTACCATTTGCGGTCTGGAAGGGGTACTGCCTGTTCGGTTTGACCCATCGGAAAACAGCGTTGCCGGTCGGTTGAAGGCCGCCGGTATTCCGGTGAAACAATCCTTGGTGGGTATGTTCGGTAAAGGGGGCAGTGTGTACGCTGACGGCTTCCAAACCTGCGGCAGTGCCAAAAACGATGCGTATCGCTGGGCGCTTAAAAAGTATTTCCACCGTTGTTCCTCCCGATACGTTGCCTACGTATTAGACGGTGCCGGATGCGTTGCCGGTTCCAAGTTTGAACAACACGCCCCTACGCCGGCGTATAACTGCCTTTATAATCACGACTATTATCTGGCTCGCCGTTGCTTCTTTTTTGACCTGACCTGTGTGGATGGGGAACGGCCTTGTGACGATCCGGAACAACCCTTGGGTTGCGACCTGGAGACCTTAAAGATGATCTTCAAAGCCAGATACCACCGGGCAGATGGGGCGTTCGGTCAGATTTTGGGCTTTCCTCCCTGGTGGGTGAAGTACACCAGTGCCAGAGGGGGGATGGGTTCCCTTCGTGCCACCACGGTGGAATGGATCTACGTTGCCCTGGTTACTGCCTATAACCTGGCCAAAGAAGCGGATGCCGCTCATCCCTGTACCATGAGCAACGCCTCTTTTTACTGCCAATACAAGAGCATCTTTGATGGGTATAAAAATCCCCGTCCCAAGGAAAAGAAGACGTTTAACAGCCGCACCAAATATTTCACCTTCTACGGCGGCGACTATGACTCTGCCGCCTGGCTGAAGCAACACGTGGCCGCTTTTTGGCAAGACCCTGCCAGAGGTACCTTGCCCATCAACTGGGCATTTAACCCCAACCTTTCGGAACGGGCGCCCATGGTGTTTGACTATATTCACGAATTTATCAGCGATAACGACTTTTTCTCTGCCGGTGATACCGGCGCCGGGTACGTGATCCCTGCCGCTTTGTATGAAAGCTGTTCCATCCGGGAACTGCCCGACGGTTCGGAAAAATGGGCGGAATATTGCCGGTATTATTATGATAAATTTGACCTGGACAACACCGGGTTTATCATCAACGGCCACTACCCCATGACCAAAGAGATCATGAAAACCTTTGCCTCCTTCTCTCCGGTGGGCAACTTCCACAACTGCGGAAACACCACCATGGCAAGTTATAACGGCGTCCCCTTTGTGTATCTCCACAATGGGGTGAGCGGTAAACCCAATTCCTGCGAAAACAGCACAAAAGCCATGTACAACCATATTTTCGGCAGGATGAAGGACTACAACTTTGCAGGATTCCGGTATGTTTGCGACAGCCCCAGTGACGTAAAACGGCTGGTGGATTCCTTCCTGAAATACGCCAAGGAACAAAATCCTGACTATGATTACGAGTATGTGGATACCTATACTTTCTTTGATCTGTTGAAGCAATCGGGTCAATGTGAGCAGGAATTATGACGGTGATACCGGGCGGTGTGTTTTCCCTGTCCTGACTGACCGCCACGCAATCACAATGTTTTGCTTTTTTGCACAAATGGTATTGCTTTTTGGCTGACTTTTGTGTATAATAAAAATGACCACAATACATATTGAAATAAGGAGTGAAGGAAATGAAACGTTTACTTGCCATGCTTTTGGCAGTAATGGTTGTTATGAGTACCTTGTCTGTGGTATTTGTATCCGCCGAAGCACCCCAGGGCGTGTATGGCACCGATTACGTGAAATACGGTGACATCAACCTGGATGAAGCAGTCGATGCCGGCGATGCATTGGAAGCCCTCAAGTACGCCGTAGGAAAAACGACGTTGAACGAGGTGCAGCAAGTGGTTGCTGACGTCAACGCTTCCGGAAAGATCGATGCCGGTGACGCATTGGATATTCTGAAATTGGCGGTTGGCAAACTGACTGGCTTTGATGCCGGGGAATATTATATTATCAATGCGGCTACCCCCGATCCCGATCCCGATCCTGAACCCGATCCTGATCCTGAACCTGTAGTGGATGAGGACTTTATCGCCAATTACGATAAGTCCAATTCGGTGAACGGTGCCTATGAATTGGATACCACCGCCGATACCAGTTTCAGCGTAAACATCGACGGATTGGCCAAAAACACCATTTACCGTTTGTCTGCCAACGTGTTGGGCAGTGAATACGGCACAGACGCTCAACGGTTGCTTTACAGTTTGCAAGGGCTGGTCAACCGTGACTTTGGTATGGACGAGGATCATACCGTTCTTACCTATGTGCTGCAAGATGCCTCTGACAGCGGTTGGTTGAAGTACATTGAATCGGAAGGCAGCATCATGGAAGCCGCCGGTACCACCGATACGGTTGCCGGTATGACCGAAGTGCGTATAACCGATTGGAATGGTTACTACGCCACCTTTAAGGATATCATTAAAAGATGCGGTATCATTCTGTGGGACGGTAACGTACCTGCCACCGCCAACGTAGCCGCCACCATTTGCGGTCTGGACGGTTATCTGCCGGTTTTGGCAAACAGCCCCCTGCATGAATTCCTGGTTTCTGAAGACGTTCCGGTGAAAATGTCCCTGGTGGGTATGTTCGAGAACGGCAAAAAAGGCCAGAACATCGTGGGTACTACCATTGCTTCCACCGGCAGTGCCAAGAACGACGCCTATCTGTGGGCATTGGAAAAATACTTTAACCGTTGTTCTTCTCAATATCTGGCATACACCCTGGACGGTGCGATCGTCCTCAGCGGGTACGATGCTTATGAAGACAACGCCATCGCTCTCAACGGCGGTAACAACTGCCTGAGCAACCACGACTATCTCATCGCCCGTCGTTGCTTCTTCTTCGATCTGGCACCCTATAAGGAAGAAGCCGCTTGTGATGACCCGGCGCAAAAGAACGGCCAGGCAGATATCGGTGTGGATAATGAAACCATGCTGAAGATCTACCAAGCCCGGTATGACCGTGCCAACGGCGAATTTGGTCAGCTCATGGGCTTCCCTCCCTGGTGGGCAAAATATACCAGCCACAATTCCCAGGGTTCTAAAGTGGAAACATGGATCGAATGGCTGTTCTGCGAATACATCACCTGCTACAACCTGGCCAAGGAAGCAGACGCACAAGCTCCTGCTGCCATGACCAACGGCTCGGTTTACTACAAATACGTTCCTTCTCAAAAGGAATACACCAACAATAAAACCACCGAGAATATCACCTATGACAGTTCTACCTACTATTACACCATTTACGTAGGTGACTATGACTCCTCCGCCTGGTTGAAGACCCATATGTATAACATGTGGTATAAGGGCAACGGTGACCGCAACCGGGGTAACGTTTACCTGATGTGGAGCATCAACCCCAACCTGTCTTACCGTGTACCCATGGTCTTTGATTACATGTATGCCAACCTGAGCAGTAAGGACTACATGGCCGGCGGTGACGGCGGTGCAGGGTACATCATTCCTGCTGGTTTGTTCCATGATAAAGCATTGTCTTACACCGGTGAAACCCGTCCTGCAAACAATGCGGCAGCCGGCGATGCCTGGGCAGCATACAGCAAGACCTTCTACGATCGGTTTGATATGGATATTACCGGCTTCCTGATCAACGGTGACAACGGCAAATTTACTGCAAATATTGCAAAGAGTATTTCTGCTTACTCTCCCGTTGGCAGCTTTATGAATGCGGCTTCTGCCGGGGTGTACAGATATAACGACACCTACTTTGTAAACTGCCTCACCGGCATTAGCGAAACCAGCGCACAATCCGCCATGTATAGCTTTGCAAAAGCAGGTATGAAGAAGGGCTGGAACTTCGGCGCTTATCGTACCATCTGCCATACCCCCACCCAGATCTTAGGCAACGTGAACAACTTCCAGGCCTATGCTACCGAAAAGGGTATGAATGTAAAATACTGTGATCCTTACACCTACTTCAATCTGTTGAAGCAATCGGGTCAAGGTACTGTTATTGAATAACTGAACCACTTTTAGGGGGCGTGAAAACGCCCCCCTTTCTTTTGTTGGATTTTCATGTTTGTGTTTGATTCTTATGTTTTGTAAAATGTCGTTGTTGATTTTAACCAAAGCACAACCGGTGAATTTGTGATAATTATGTATTGAGTTGCAAGTGAAATTTATAGTATAATGAACCTGCATAGATATAGGTTTATTTGTGTCTGGTGACTTTGAGTTAGGAGTGAAGAACATGAAACGTTTACTTGCCATGCTTTTGGCGGTTATGGTTGTTATGGGTACCTTGTCTGTGGTATTCGTATCCGCCGAAGCACCCCAGGGCGTGTATGGCACCGATTACGTGAAATACGGTGACATCAACCTGGATGAAGCAGTCGATGCCGGCGATGCATTGGAAGCCCTCAAGTACGCCGTAGGAAAAACGACGTTGAACGAGGTGCAGCAAGTGGTTGCTGACGTCAACGCTTCCGGAAAGATCGATGCCGGTGACGCATTGGATATTCTGAAATTGGCGGTTGGCAAACTGGCCTGCTTTGATGCCGGGGAATATTATATTATCAATGCGGTTACCCCCGATCCTGAACCTGTGGTGGATGAGGATTTTATCGCCAATTACGATAAGTCCAATTCGGTGAACGGCGCTTATGAATTGGATACCACCGCCGATACCAGTTTCAGCGTAAACATTGACGGATTGGCCAAAAATTCCATCTACCGTTTAAGTGCCACCGTTCTTAGCGGCGATTACGGTGTGGATGGCCAACGGCTGATCTGCAGTTTGCAAGGGCTGATCAACCGTGATTTCGGCATGGATGAAGACCACACCGTGTTGGTGTACGTTTTGTCTGATACCGCCGACAGCGGTTGGTTGAATTACATTGAATCGGAAGGCAGTATCATGGAAGCCGCCGGTACCACCGATACGGTTGCCGGTATGACCGAAGTGCGTCTGCAATACTGGGATAATTATTATGCGGCGTTTAAAGACGTTATCAAAGAATGTGGTATCATCCTGTGGGACGGCAACGTTCCTGCCACCGCTAACGTAGCCGCCACCATTTGCGGTCTGGACGGTTATCTGCCGGTTCTGGCAGACAGCCCCTTGCATGAATTTCTGGTTTCCGAAGGCGTTCCGGTAAAAATGTCCCTGGTGGGTATGTTCGAGAACGGCAAAAAAGGCCAGAACATCGTGGGTACTACCATTGCTTCCACCGGCAGTGCCAAGAACGACGCCTATCTGTGGGCATTGGAAAAATACTTTAACCGTTGTTCCTCGCAATATCTGGCATACACCCTGGACGGTGCCGTTACCATTGCTGACAGCGGATTTTATACCGGCAACAACTGCCTGAACAACCACGACTATCTCATTGCCCGTCGTTGCTTCTTCTTCGATCTGGCTCCCTATAAGGCAGAAGCCGCCTGCGACGACCCGGCGCAAAAGAACGGTCAGGCAAGTATCGGCGTGGATAACGAAACCATGCTGAAGATCTTCCAAGCCCGGTACGACCGTGCCAACGGCGAATTTGGTCAACTCATGGGCTTCCCTCCCTGGTGGGCAAAATATACCACCCACAATTACCAGGGTTCGAAAGCCGCAACCTGGATCGAATGGCTGTACTGTGAATACATCACCTGCTACAACCTGGCAAAGGAAGCGGATGCGCAATCCCCTTCTTCCATGTCCAACGGCTCGGTTTACTACAAATACGTTCCTTCTCAAACCCAATATACCAATAACAAACAAACGGAAGATATTACCTACGAC
>CAYLYC010000028.1:0-10907 GCA_964387715.1 uncultured Eubacteriales bacterium
CCGGTACGCATCATCAACGGATTGGGTTTGCCTAAAAAATAGGCGATCTTTCCGGTGGAACGTTCAATGGGAGCGGTTAGCGCCCGACAGGCAGGCATCAGTACGCCCCCTGCACCGGGACCGGTGGTGTCCGGGTTTGTGCCAATGAGTTTGGCACCTTCCAACACCAGTTTTACCGCTTTGCATATATTTTGGTAATTGTAGTTTTGGGTTTCCCCAATTACCACATAGTCCGGATTCACGTCGTTCATGCTCAATCCCGCTTCGTATAACGCGTTTACCAGACCGGCTTCGCCAATACAAAATACCGAACCGCCGGGGCATTGACTGCGAATAAATTCGGCGGTTGCCAATGCGCTGGTATAGAAATGAGAGGGTTCAACGTCCAATCCCATTCGGGCTAATTTTTGGGAAAGTTCCAAAGGGGAACGTTCGCTGGAGTTGGTTAAAAAGAGGAACTGTTTGCCCTCGTTTCGCAACCATTCCACAAATTCTTTTGCGCCGGGCAATAAATCGTTGGCGTGGTAGATTACACCGTCCATATCACAAATATAACCCCGTTTGGAACGGACCTTTTCAATTATTTTATCCAAGGAAATCACCTCAAGGTTATTGTACTACAATCCGGCCGTTAATGCAAGTGTTTTAGGAAGGATGTCCCCTTGCTATTATGGCTCTCCAAACCTTGACAAATACACCGATTTATAGTATAATTACATGATTGAATGGTGTATTATACCATTGGGAAAGGTTGCGTCTTTTATGGTAAAAAGTATGACCGGCTACGGTCGGTATGAACAAATGTACGGTTCCCGTAAGATCAGCGTGGAATTGAAATCGGTGAACCATAAATTTTTGGAGTTTTCCTGTCGGGTGCCCCGCACCATGGCCTTTTTGGAGGAAAAACTGAAAGGGTATGTACAAAGCCGGGTTGCCAGAGGGAAAATTGACCTGTATCTGTGCGTGGAAGGGGAAAATGACCAACCGGCAGATGTGCAGATCAATCATTCCTTGGCGGCAGGGTATGTGAAAGCATACGAGGAATTGGCTGAAACCTATGGGATTCCCAGCAAGATCACCGCAGAAACCTTGGCTCGTTTGCCGGACGTGCTTACGGTACATAAGGCGCCGGAGGATGAAGAGGCGTTGTGGCAACAGGTTTGTGAAGTAACCGAAAAAGCGGTTGATGCTTTTGTGGAAATGCGAACCCGGGAGGGCGCAAAGTTAAAGGATGATATCACCGGCCGATTGGCTATCGTGGAGCAGGCGGTGACGGCGGTGGAAGAAGAAAGTCCCCGCACCCTGGCGGCATACCGGGCACGGTTGGAAGAAAAACTTCGGGAATTGCTTTCCTCCAACACGGTAGATGAGCAACGGTTGCTCACCGAAACTGCCATTTTTGCCGACCGTATTGCGGTGGATGAGGAAACCGTGCGGTTGCGTTCTCATTTGGCACAAATGAACACGCTGCTTTCCGGTGATGAACCGGTGGGGCGGAAGTTGGATTTCATAATGCAGGAAGCCAATCGGGAGATCAATACCATCGGCTCAAAAGCGCAAAATTCCCACATTGCCGGTATCGTGGTAACGGTCAAGGCAGAGTTGGAAAAGATCAGAGAACAAATTCAGAATTTGGAATAGGAGAATGGGAATGGATTTTGTTGATATCGGTTTTGGCAACCGTTTGGCTGCCCATCGGATCTTGGCGGTGGTCAATCCCGACTCCATGCCGATGAAACGGTTGATCGTGGAAGCCAGAGAAGGGGGCATGTTGGTGGATGCCACCCAAGGACGAAAGACCCAGGCGGTGATCGTGACCGACAGCGGTCATGTGGTGTTGTCATATTTCACCCCCGACCGTGTGATGAACGCTGTGAATACAGAAAGGGGAACAGACCATGAGTAAAGGTGATTTCTTTTTGATTTCCGGGCCTTCCGGTTCAGGAAAAGACACCATTTTGAAACAGGTGTTTGCCCGGTATCCGGATCTGAAGTTTTCCATCTCCACCACAACCCGTGCTAAACGGGACCCGTCGGATGATGAGAAATATCACTTTCTTTCTGCAGAACAGTTTGAAGAGGGGATTCGCCAGGGAGCGTTTTTGGAATATGCCCAGTATTGCGGTAATTATTACGGAACCCCTGCTGCCCCCATTGAGCAATGGCGCAATCAGGGACTCGACGTGATCGTGGAGTGTGAAGTGCAAGGGGCGTTGCAGATCATGAAAGCTGTGCCTGATGCAACCAGCATCTTTATTATGCCCCCATCCATTCCGGTACTTCGCAAACGGTTAAGCGGTCGGGCAACCGAGAGTGAAGAACAAACAGAAAAGCGGATCGCCACCGCGTTAAAGGAAATGGAACAGGCGGAACAATATCAATTTTTGGTGATCAACGACGGTTTGGAGGATGCGGTGGAACTGGTATGCAGTATCATCGCCGCCAAACGAGCCGCTGTTTTACGAAATAAAAAATTTATTCATGAGGTGTTAGAACAATGTTAAATCCTTCCATCGGAAAACTCATCAATACTTACGAAAATCGTTATGATCTGGTGATCGACGTGGCCCGCCGTGCCCGTCAAATCAGCAATCGTGCTGAAAACAACGAAGAAATCTTAACCGAAAAACCGGTTACTCTGGCATTGAACGAATTGGCAGAGGAAAAGTGCGATCAATAAGCATCGATAAAGGTTGGTAACCCATGAAAGCAACAGTTGTAGGTGTGGCGGTAGAGAATACCGGCTATCATTTTGATAAATTATATACCTACTTTGTGCCGGTAGGGATGACGCCCCCTGCCATCGGGTGTCGGGTAACCGTTCCCTTTGGCGGCGGAAACGCCCATCGTACCGGCTATGTTTTGGAGTGCGCCCAAACCCAGGTTGAGGATGGGGTGAAACCCATTTTGCAGGTGTTGGATCAAACGCCGTTGCTGACGGATGAAATGATTCGTCTGGCAGTATGGATGAAAGAACACACCTTCTGTTGCTATCACGATGCCTTCAAAACCATGTTGCCTGCAGGTATCCAAATGCAAATGGCGGTGTCCTACACGCCGGTAGACGGCAATCGGGAACAACTGCCTTTGGCGTTGCAAAGCGTATGGACCGACCTGTGTGATCGCTCTCAACCCATTCCCCGGGAAAAGTGGAATACCAACTGGGGATTGAGCGATAAGGACCTGAAAGCCATGGTGAAAGCCGGACTGCTCACCCTTCGACAGGATGCGGTGCGCCGCCTGGGGGATGCTACCATCCAAACCGTTTATCTTACACCCCAGGGGGAGCAGGAGGAAACGGTGGATGCCATGACCCCCAAACAACGAAGCGTGGCGCAGTTGCTTTTGAACGTGGGTGCGGCTTCGTTAAAAGAGGTTTGTTACTATACCGGCGTTGGCGTTGGTGTGGTAAAAACCATGGCAAAAAAAGGATATGTGGAACTGCGGGAGGAAGAAACCTTCCGGATCCCCGATTATGGTGAAAGTGGGGGTCATACCGGCGAGATCACCTTGCAGGGGGAACAGGTAACGGCATATCAAACCTTAGAAGCATTGCTTCTTTCGGAAAAGCCGGCGGCATCGTTGCTTTACGGTGTGACCGGAAGCGGAAAAACCAGCGTTTATTTAAAGTTAATTGATAAAGCGTTGGCAGAATATCCAGGGAAGGGTATCATTGTCATGGTGCCCGAAATTGCCCTTACCCCCCAAGCCATGGCAATTTTCAAAAGCCGATACGGTTCGCAAGTGGCCATCTTTCACAGCCGTTTGTCGTTGGGTGAACGGTTGGATGAATGGAAACGGGTCAAAAACGGACTGGCTCATATCGTGGTGGGTACGCGTTCAGCGGTGTTTGCGCCTTTTGAACAGATCAGTATGATCGTTATGGACGAAGAACAGGAGCACACCTATAAATCCGAAAGTTCACCCCGTTTTCACGCCCGGGATGTGGCACGGTTTCGCGCCGCCTATCATAACGGGTTGCTGGTGTTGGCATCCGCTACTCCCAGTGTGGAAAGTTTTGCCAAAGCAAAAGCCGGTGTGTATACCTTGTGTACCATGCATCAACGGTATGGAGAGGCAAAACTGCCTACGGTGGAAACGGTAGATCTGCGAGATGAACTTAACCGGGGGAATTGCTCTGCATTCAGCAGTCGGCTGGTTGATTTGTTGGAGGACAATCTGACCAATGGAAAACAGTCTATTCTGTTGCTCAACCGTCGGGGCTATCATACCTTTATCAGTTGCAGCAGTTGCGGCAACGTGATGGAATGCCCGGAATGCAGTATTTCCATGACCTATCATCGGGATAACAACCGAATGATGTGTCATTATTGCGGTCATTCGTTGCCCTTGCCGGAACGTTGTCCGGTGTGCGGCGGTGAAATGATGAAAATGACAGGGCTTGGTACCCAAAAAGCAGAAGAACAACTGCAAAATTTACTGCCCGGGGCCAGAATCCTGCGGATGGATGCAGACTCCACCATGTCTCGCACCGCCCACAGTGATAAGCTGGATGCTTTTGCAAAAGGGGAATACGATATCTTGATCGGCACACAAATGGTAGCTAAGGGGCTGGATTTTCCCAGCGTAACCTTGGTTGGTGTGTTAAATGCCGACCAGATGTTGCATAATAATGATTATAGAGCGTATGAACGGGGCTTTTCTCTGCTTACCCAGGTCATCGGACGGGCGGGCAGAGCCGACGCAAACGGTATGGCAGTAATTCAAACCGCCCAACCGGATCACGAGTTGGTGGCGTTGGCAACCGGACAGGATTACGAAAGTTTTTTTGAACAGGAGATCCAACTGCGTAAAATGATGGAATATCCCCCTTACTGTGACATTTGTGTGATAGGGTTTGTGGGTGTTCGTCGGGATGCAGTGGAACGGGCATCCTTTGAGATGCTTCGGTTGTTGAAGGAATACGTGGGGAGAGAATACGCATCTCTGCCCTTAAAAATATTAGGCCCTGCACCGGCACAGGTGGTGAAGGTAGGGGGAAAATACCGCTACCGGATGATGATAAAATGCCGGAATCAAAAACCCTTTCGGGAAATGCTTGGCAAAGCGCTGACCGAAATGGGAACGATCAAAGGATTTGGGGGCGTATCGGTGTTTGCCGATATGAACCCGGAAGGAATTTTGTAAAGGAGAAACCTTTATGGCGTTGCGTGTAATTGTAAAAGAAGGAGACGACATTTTGCTGAAAAAATGCCGTCCGGTTGAGAATTTCGACCCAAAACTCCACCAGTTGTTGGATGACATGGCCGAAACCATGTATGCCGCCAACGGTGTTGGCTTGGCAGGTCCTCAGGTGGGGGTGCTTCGCCGGGTGTGCGTTATTGATATCGGTGACGGAATCATTGAATTGGTCAATCCGGAAATCGTGAAAGCCAGCGGCGTACAGGAAACGCCGGAAGGGTGCCTTTCCAGTCCGGGTAAATGCGGCGTTACACGCCGTCCCATGAAGGTGACTGTTACGTATCAGGACCGTTACGGCAAACAATGCAAAATGACCGGTGAAGAACTGTTGGCAAAAGCATTTTGTCACGAAATTGACCATTTGGACGGAATCTTATTTGCCAATCATGTAATCGCTTGGGAAGAATAAGGAGAAAATCATGCGGTTAGTATTTATGGGTACGCCGGATTTTGCAGTGCCGGCATTACGATCTCTTGTAAGCGCCGGGCATGACGTGGTTGGGGTGTTTTGCCAACCGGACCGTCCCCGGGGCAGAGGACATAAAATGATGGCGCCTCCGGTGAAAGAGGAAGCGGTAAAACTTGGTATACCGGTGTATCAACCCCAATCGGTGAAAACCGATGAAGCGTTGCAGATTTTAAAGGATCTGGCACCCCAGTGTATCGTGGTGGTGGCATACGGAAAACTGTTGCCCAAAACCATTCTGGATCTGCCGGAATATGGCTGTGTGAATATTCACGCCTCTCTTTTGCCACACTATCGGGGGGCGGCGCCGATTCAATGGGCGGTCATCAACGGAGATCAAACAACGGGTGTTACCATTATGAAAATGGACGAAGGTATGGATACCGGTGATATTTTGTCGGTGGAACCAATGGTCATTCCGGAGGACATGACGGCTGGTGAGTTGTTTGATGCCTTGTCAGAACTGGGCGGCAAACAAATCGTTACCACCTTGGAACAGTTGGAAAAAGGTGAAGTAACACCCATTGCCCAAAACCATGAGCAGGCCTCGTTGGCGCCCATGCTGGACCGGAGTTTGTCTGCCATGGATTTCACCAAAACCGCCCGTGCATTACACAACCTGATTCGTGGGTTAAATCCCTGGCCTTCTGCCAAAATAACGGTGGACGGCGTGGGGATGAAAATTCACGCTTCTCAGGTGCTTGGGCCTTGCAACGGCAGACCCGGCGAAGTATTGGATGAAAAGCAATTCGTGGTTTGCTGCGGTGACGGTGTTGCCTTGCGGTTGACACAAGTACAGCCGGACGGTTCTCGCCGTATGGCGGATGAGGACTTTTTACGGGGACATCCCATTGCAAAGGGCATGATATTAGCATAATTTATCTTAGGAGTATCTGTTATGTGGTTAACCTATGGATATTTTGATTACTATATGTATATGATACCTGCACTTTTGCTGGTGTTGTGGGCGCAGTTTATGGTAAACACGAACTATAATCGGTTTTCCAAAGTTGCTACTGCGCAACGGGTCACCGGCAGGGAAGCGGCACAAAAAATTCTGGATCAGCATGGCATCCGGGATGTGAGCATCCAGCAGGTGGGCGGCAAAATGAGCGACCATTACCATCCCTCCAAAAAGGTGATTTTTTTAAGCGAAGGGGTTTACAATTCCACTTCGGTGGCGGCGGTGGGGATCGCTGCCCATGAAGCCGGTCATGCGGTACAGCACGCTGTGGGGTACTTTCCCATTCGTGTGCGAACCGCACTGGTTCCTGTTTGCAACGTGGCATCCCGTATTGGATTGCCTTTGGCGATGATCGGGGCGTTGCTTGGCACCTTTTCCCTGGTGAATATCGGATTGATTCTGTTTGCATCTGCTGCGCTGTTTCAACTGGTCACCTTACCGGTGGAGTTTAACGCCAGTCGCCGGGCGCTTCGCTTTTTGAAAGAGAGCAACTTGGTGTTTGCCAATGAATATCGTGGCGCCAAAAAGGTGCTGACCGCCGCAGCCCTTACTTACGTGGCGGCATTGGCACAAAGCGTGATTCAACTGCTGTATTTCGTCACGCGGTTTGCCGGCAGGCGTCGGGATTAGGAGCGGATATGGCAAATACAAGAAAAATTGTGTTACAGGCGTTGCTTCGGGTGGAAAACGAAGGAGCGTATTCCAACTTGGTATGGAATACTGCGGTGGAGCAAAGCGGGATGGACAGCCGAGATATTCCTTTTGCCACCTCCTTGTTTTACGGTGTGCTGGAGCGGGCCATTACCCTGGATTTTGTGCTGTCTGCCCATTCCAAAACGCCGGTCAAAAAGATGGACAGTTTGGTAAAAACCGTGTTACGCATGGGTGTTTATCAAATGTTATATATGGACAGTATTCCGGTTCATGCCGCCATCAATGAATCGGTGGTATTGGTAAAAAAATCCAAGTTCAGCCGCTTGTCCGGCTTTGTTAACGGTGTATTGCGTTCGGTCAGCCGTGCATCCGGTTTTCCGGATATGAGCGGCTTGACCAAACTTCGGCAGTTGTCGGTGACGTACTCCTTGCCGGAGTCCTTGGTGGCGCATTACATAAACAGTTACGGTGAGCCGTTAACCGAAGAATTGTTGCCCGGTTTTGTGGGCGGCCGTCCTGTGTTTTTGCGGGTGAACACCTGTAAGACCACCCCATTACAACTGCAACAACAACTGTCGCAAGAGGGTGTGGAAAGCACCGTATTTGAGCCGTTGGCAAACACGCTGATGGTTCAATCCGGCGGTAATTTGGTGAAAACCAATTGTTATCAGCAGGGCTTGTTCCATGTGCAAGACCCGGCATCCGGTTATTGTTGCCAGGCGTTGGATGTCCGGCCCGGTATGCGGGTGTTGGACGTTTGCGCCGCACCGGGAGGGAAAACCTTCACTTTGGCTCAAACGATGAACAATCAAGGCGAGATCGTCTCCTGCGATTTGTATGAACAAAAAATCGGATTGATCCAAACCGGCGCCCAGCGTCTGGGGCTTACCTGCGTCAATGCCATGCAAAATGATGCGGGGGTATATAATCCAAACCTGGGTTTGTTTGACCGGGTTTTGTGCGATTTGCCCTGTTCCGGGCTGGGGGTATTGGGCAGAAAACCGGAAATTCGTTACAAGATTGATACTTTTCTTGACAATTTCCCGGATTTGCAATATGGTATGTTATGTGAGTGTATTCGGTATGTAAAACCAGGTGGGGTATTGGTGTTTTCCACCTGTACGCTGAATCCTGCCGAGAACGAGGAAAATGTGAAACGGTTGTTATCTCAGCATGAGGATCTGCAACCCTATCCTATTTTGCCGGAATTGGAACGTCGGCCAGGGGAGGAATCTCATTTTGTCACCCTGTTTCCTCACGTTCACCAAACTGACGGTTTTTTTGTTTCTGCTGTGAGAAAGGGTTAAAGGATGCAAGATATTAAATCCATGACAAAGGATGAAATTGCCGGGGCACTGGACGCATTGGGTCTGCCTAAATTTCGGGCAAACCAGGTCTACCGTTGGTTGGCTGCCGGTGTGGATTCCTTTGATGAAATGACCAATCTTCCAAAAGATCTGCGGCAAACCCTGGCAGAACGCTATACCCTTTCATCGGTGCGGATCCAACGCAAATTGGTGTCGGCGCTGGACGGTACGGTTAAATATCTGTTCTCACTGCAGGATGGGCATTGTGTAGAAGCGGTGGTGATGCACTATCACCACGGTCATACCCTTTGTTTATCCACCCAGGTGGGTTGCCGTATGGGGTGTTCCTTCTGTGCTACCGGCATGGGCGGTCTGGTGCGTGATCTTACCGCCGGTGAAATGCTGTCACAAATCACAACAGCCCAAAAAGACCTGGATCTGCGTATTTCCAACGTGGTGCTGATGGGGATGGGAGAGCCGCTGGACAATTTCCAGCAAACCATGCGGTTTTTAGCGCTTGTTACCGACCCTGACCATTTGAACATCGGCGCCCGTCATATATCCCTGTCTACTTGCGGCGTGGTGGATAAAATGAAAGAACTGGAGAAAAAAGAGTACCAAATCACCCTTTCGGTTTCCCTTCATGCACCCAACGACGCCATTCGGGATACCATTATGCCGGTTAACCGTAAGTGGAAGGTGGAGCAATTGCTCACCGCTTGTAGGGAATACATCCAAGCCACCGGACGGCGGATATCCTTTGAATATATTTTGATCGATGGGGTAAATGATACCCCGGAATGTGCCAAAGAATTGGCACAGCGGCTGAAGGGTATGCTTTGCCATGTTAACCTGATTCCTGCCAATCCCGTACCCGGCAAGAACCACGGTACCACCGGGCGGCAACAAGCGGAGTTTTTTCAAAAAATATTGTGTGACCGTGGCATTAACGCCACCATTCGCAGAACCCTGGGAAGTGACATCAATGCTTCCTGCGGTCAGTTGCGGAATACATCCAAGTAGTTTATTTTCTTCTTTATTGAGGTGATACGTGTGAAATTTGCCTGTAAAACCGATATCGGCCGTGTTCGTCGATCCAACCAGGATTGCTATGCCGTGGGGGAACTGCCCGGCGGCGTGGTGTGGGGCGTTGTGTGCGACGGTATGGGCGGTGCCAACGGAGGAAACATTGCATCCTCTACCGCAGTGAAAACGGTTTCAGAACGCATTGCATCGGCCTGGCGTCCCGGCATGGGTTCCAATTCGATCTGCAATATGTTGAAATCGGTGGTCTCTGCGGCCAATATCAATGTATTTGATATGTCCCAGTCTGTGGAAGCCCTGGCGGGAATGGGGACCACCATCGTGGCGGTTCTGATTGCAGACGGGGTTGCCCATATTGTTCATGCGGGTGACAGCCGTGCCTACCATTTCACCGAGGGTCATCTGATTCAAATCACCAAAGACCATTCCATTGTGCAAAGTTTGGTGGAACAGGGGCAGTTGACCGAAAAACAGGCCAGAGAACACCCCAGACGGAATGTGATCACCCGTGCGCTTGGGGTTTCGGAATTGTTGGAACTGGATTATAACGAAATCGATTTGGCAGAGGGTGAAGGGTTACTGATCTGCACCGACGGTTTGTCCGGTTATGCCGAATTGGAAGAAATGGAAACGGTGATGCAAACCGTTCCCTTTGCCGAGCGGGCAGAACAGTTGGTACACCTTGCAAATAACAACGGCGGCGGTGACAATATCACCGTAGTCACCATTTTACAATAGTCGTCTTAACGGAGGGAAACATGATGGATAAATATGTAGGAAAACGCTTAGACGGACGTTACGAAATTCAAGAGATCATTGGCGTTGGCGGTATGGCTGTGGTGTACAAGGCGTACGATGCGGTCAATGAACGCACGGTTGCTGTGAAAATTTTGAAGGACGAGTGGTTGCATAATCAGGAATTCCGCCGTCGTTTCAAAAACGAATCCAAAGCCATTGCGGTGCTTTCTCATCCCAATATCGTAAAGGTATACGATGTGGGTTTGGGCGACCGGATTCAGTATATCGTCATGGAACATATTGACGGGATTACGCTGAAAGAATATATCAAGAGTCAGCAAACCATTCGCTGGAAGGATGCACTGCATTTTGCTGAACAAGTGTTGCGGGCGTTGCAACACGCTCACGATAAAGGAATCGTTCATCGGGATATCAAACCCCAGAATATGATCTTATTGCCGGATGGCACCATCAAAGTGACCGACTTTGGTATTGCCCGGTTCTCCCGCAGTGAGCATCGTACCGTAACCGA
>CAYLYC010000029.1:0-10858 GCA_964387715.1 uncultured Eubacteriales bacterium
CCCCTTTGGCGGCAGACTCCTGGGGCGTTTTGGTCACCTTATGATTGACGTGGAAATCGTGGATGGCGCCGCAGTCGGAAACAAAATATCCGGAAAAGCCCCATTGCCGGCGAAGAAGGTCTTGTATCAGCCAGGTGTTGCCGCAACAAACCTCTCCGTTGAGCCGGTTGTAAGCGCCCATGACCGATGCCACGTTACCCTGCTTTACTGCCGCTTCAAATGCGGGCAAATAGGTTTCATACAGGTCCTTACGGTCAACCACGCTGTCAAATTCATGACGTCCCTGCTCCGGTCCGCTATGTACCGCAAAATGCTTGGCGCAGGCGGCGGTTTTCAGGTAGGTTTCATCCTCCCCCTGCAAACCGCGAATGTACGCTACCCCCAAACGGGAGGTAAGATAGGGGTCTTCGCCGTAGGTTTCCTGTCCTCTGCCCCAACGGGGGTCTCGGAAAATATTGATATTGGGTGCCCAAAGGGTCAGCCCTTTATAACGGCCGGTAACGCCAAGCCGCCGGTTTTCATTGAATTTTGCCCTGGCCTCGGTGGCAACCGCATCGCCGATCTGCTGTACCAGATCCTCGTCAAAGGTGGCGGCAAGTCCAATGGCTTGGGGAAACACCGTAGCCGTTCCGCTCCGGGCAACCCCGTGCAACCCCTCGTTCCACCAGTTGTAGGCAGGTATGCCCAGCCGGGGAATGGCAGGAGAATCATATCGAAGCAACGACGCCTTTTCCACCAGATCCATCTGGTCTAAAAGGGCTTTTGCTCTTTGTTCCCATAGCTGCTGTTGTTGCTTGTTCATACCGGCTACCCCTTTAACCCTCTGGCCTGACGGTCCATGTCTTCAACTACGATATCAAAGATCTCGCCAAGGGTGGCGCAGTATTCCAACACCTGCCAGGGCTGGTTGGTATGGAAGTGAATCTTAATGAGATCCTCGTCGCCCACCGCCAGCAGGCAGTC
The DNA here is from genome assembly GCA_964387715.1 of uncultured Eubacteriales bacterium. Taxonomy (GTDB): domain Bacteria; phylum Bacillota; class Clostridia; order Oscillospirales; family Acutalibacteraceae; genus UMGS1484. The sequence goes on from CAYLYC010000029.1 coordinate 964, forward strand.
GCCTTGGAAATGCTCTAAAAAATAATCGTTGATGGCGTCCTCGTCCAGATCGTGGCCTTCGATCAACAACTGTGTATCGTAACGGTAATCCATTATGCTAACCTCCTTTTTGTTTAATGTACAAGAAAATCCCCCTCTTGTCAAGGGAATATTTTTATTATATAATAGCCCTGTTAACCCAATGTAAAGGAGGGGTTCTGATGGGCTGCGATCTGTGTCCCAGACAATGTAAAACCAACCGCACCGCGGGAGAGCCGCTGGGCTTTTGCCGCAGCACCAACACCGCTGTGATAACCCGTGCCGCCCCTCATTTTTGGGAAGAACCCTGCATCAGCGGAACCAAAGGTTCGGGTACGGTGTTTTTTGCCGGATGCAATCTGGGCTGTGTGTATTGTCAAAACCACGCCATCAGCCGGGACGGTACCAAGGGACAACCGGTGGATCACCGGGCTTTGCAAAGGGTTTACGCCGGGTTAAAAGCCCAGGGCGTACACAACATCAATCTGGTAACGCCCACCCATTTTATACCGGTCATCGCCCGCTCTCTGGATCCTTCCCCCGGTCTGCCGGTGGTGTACAATAGCAGCGGTTATGAAAGCGTATCCGGCTTAAAGCAACTGGAAGGGAAGGTTCAAATTTACCTGCCGGATATGAAATACGCCCAAAGTCAGCCGGCGGCGGAGTATTCCCATGCCCCCGATTATCCCCAAACCGCCAAAGCCGCCATTATGGAGATGTTCCGTCAGGTTGGCCCTTGCCGCATGAATGAACAGGGCATATTGGAGAAGGGTGTGCTGATACGCCATTTGATTTTGCCCGGTCACACCAAAAACACCCTGGCGGTGATCCAATGGGTGGCAGACACCTTTGCGCCGGGTGAGGTTTTGTTCAGTTTAATGGGACAATACACCCCTACCCCCGCTGTAAAAGACCACCCCAATCTGCGCCGCCCCATCACCAAACGGGAGTACGAAAAATGCGTGGATGCCATGTGGGAGGCAGGTCTGACCCAGGGTTTTGTGCAGGAACTGACCTCTGCCCATACCCGGTTTATTCCGGATTTTGATCAAACCGGTTGTAATACTTGACATTTCGCCCCAAACGCAGTATGATAGACGGGCTTTGATTAAAAACAAGGAGATCTACCTATGAACAAAACCGTTACCATGGTGCTTTCCCTTATGTTAGCACTGGTATTGGGTGTGGGTTGCGCCAAACAACCGGAGAACGACACCCCCTCAACACCCCAAAAACAACCCACCAGTTCGGTCACTGCCACCCCTTCCTCACAAGATGCTTCCTCGGTTGTATCCCAACCCGCAGAAGAAAGCCAGGCGGTCTCTCAGGAGGCATCCTCCCAAACCGCCAGTCAACCGCCCCAAACCACCACGGTGGTGGGTACACGGCCGGACGGACTGAAATACAACATCGACTTTGACATAGAAGACAACGTGTTTATGGATGCGCTGATCTACACCGGCTATAACATGGAAAAACACCGGGCAGACGGCAATATGTGGATCTACATTTTGTCCGAAAAGAAACGGGGTCTGGGCTACTTGTCCGACATTACCTACGGCGGCGGTTCCAGCGGTCTGGAAACCACAGCAGAAGGTCTGCCTGATTTGGACGCCTTCCGCAAAGGCGGTTTGGTGTGCGCCTCCTTTGCCACTTACGTGTATTTTAACTATCTTCCCAACGTGGCAGGGATCGACACCTCTGCCCTTGCCCGTCCGGAACGAACCTACAACGCCCATTCCTTTTACACCGCCGCAAAAAAATGGATCGACGACGGGTATTCCTATTCCATCGGTTTTACCGTCAGCCGCACCAGTTACAACTACATTGTGTTTAAACCGGAAGAAGAAATCCCCATCGGTTCCATCATTGTGTTTGAAGATGACCGGAAGCATGACGGCAAAGGGTCGCATATCACGGTGTACGGCGGCTACAAAAACGGCAACCACTGGGTGTACCAGGTGGGGACCAGCAACGGCCCGGAAATGTGCGCCATTGAACGGATGTTGTTCGGCCCTGATCCCCAATGGCCTATGATGGTGATTGCCACCCCCAGCGTGTTATACCAAGATCAACCGTAACGAACAAGACAAATAAAAAAAGAAAAGGTGCTGTATGCCACGGTTTCGTAAGGAAGTATGGCATACAGCACCTTTATTTCATTTGTTCTGCTTACGGTACTTTTCCTTCGTGGCAAGTCCGCCCCGGATATGCCGTTGGGCTTTGTTGTGTTCCAACACCTGCTTTACTTCCCGGTAAAGCCCCGGGTCAATGGAACGAAGCCGCACCGAAACGTCTTTATGTACCGTGGATTTGGAGATGCCGAAGCTTTTGGCGGTATCCCGTACCGTAGACCCATGCTCTACAATATATTCGCCCAAAAGAACCGTCCGTTTATCCAACGTTCTCATATCTACACCCTTTTCCCTGTATTCTCATAAGAATATATGCAACGCGGGAAAAGGATATGCAAAAACACGGATAAGTCAGCGCTTATCCGTGTTATATCGTGATCTGTTATTACCGGGGGCTCACACCCAGCAGTTCCCCCATGAGAACCGGGGTCTCCACACCCTTTTTGGTGTTTTCCAGCAATCGTTCGTCCAGGGTGATGCGACCCTGCTCCAGCAAAAGGATGACGGTACTGCCGCCGTAGAGGAACATCCCTTTTTCCTCTCCTTTTTTCACTGCCCCGGCACCATGATGGTTGCGGATCTTACCCACCAACAAAGCGCCCACCTCCATTTGCAGCACCTCACCAAACCGAGGCGTGGAAAGCAGGGTATATTCTCTGGCGTTTTGGGCAAAGACCGGAACCGTTTCCAGGGCAATGGGGCGCACCGTATGCAACCGGCCGGGGATGAAAACGTTTTCACCCTTCACGCCGTCGGCAGGGTAACAATACCGATGATAGTGATCCACACACAAGCGGAACACCAGACACACGCCGTTTTCATACCGTTTTGCCAATTCCTCATCCTGTAACAGTTGGGGGATGGAATACCGGCTTTGTTTCACCGGCAGTACCGTATCCCGGGTGATGGAATAGGCGCTGAGCAACCCGTCACAAGGAGCGCACAAATATTCGTCCCCGGAAAGAACCGGACGCAAACCGTCCTTGATCTTTCTTGAAAAGCAATCGTTAAAGCAGGAGAATGAATCCGACTCAAATTGGGTCAGGTCGATTTCGTTTTTTCGAACGAACCCGGAAATCAACGGTTTGGAAAGAGGGCTGTCCAAAAACCGGCCGCACAAGCGGGAAAGCCATGGACGGTTCAGCACCTGCAACACCGCTCTGCCGGGAATGGTTCGATACAAAAACCGCAACGACCATCCGTCAGTATGGGAGGTTTTCATTTATAACAGTCCTTTAAGTTTCATATACAAAAAAGCAATCAAAGCCACCGCTTCCACCATGCCGAGCGCCACCAGCACCAGAATGCCCCTCAGTCCCAGTTTGGGGATCTGGAATTTTGCCAAAAAGCAAATGGCGGTCAACATGGTCACCGGGAAATACAACACCGAAATATCGGTGGGGAGCAGATAGTGGAACATCATAACGGTGGGGAAAATAATGGAGGCAGAAGTAACCGGCAATCCGGTGTAATACTTACGAACGCCCCCTTCGGTACGTTGCCGTTCTTCCTCGGTCACGTTGAAATAGGCCAAACGGATCATCGCCGCCAAAATGTACAACACCAAAATGCCGTACATCAACAGACGAATCACCTGTAACAACGCATTGCCCTGTGCCATATCCTCAAGGGAACGCAAAAAGGGCGAGGTGCGAATGAGCGACACGCCGATGCAGGCAGGCAAAACCCCAAAGGCGATCAGATCCACCAGGGAGTCGATTTGAATACCGAAATTGATCTCCATTTGGGAACGGTTTTTCTTGGTACGGGCAACCTGTCCGTCGAAGGCATCACACAAACCGCAGAACAGCAAAAAGAAGATGCCAAGATAGGGATGTCCCCCGCCTGACAGGGTGACAATGATACCTGTACCTGCCGAAATGAGTGACAGATAGGTAAGGATCACCGTGTAATCATAAAAGCCAATCATCTTATTTCCCCCTTTGTTTTACTACCACATATTGCACCAGCACCGAAATGCCGCAAAGCAAAATGCAGATGTAGAAAGAGAAAGATCGGGACAGCAATTCCAAATGAACCGCTGTACTTTCGTCCATCATCCTCCCGAATCCTTCTAACATTAAATAGTCCGAGATTCCCATAGCGCCGGGAACGGGCACACAGTTGGACCCCAATACCACGTAGCCCTGCAAAGACCACAGCCGCAACGCTTGGGCAAGGGATCTGCCGGTGGTGGCAACGTAAACGAACACCGGTACTAACAACTGCACACTGCGTTGCAGAAAGTTGAACAGGAAGCAGAACAACAAGGTCTTTCTGTGACCGGAAATGACTATGGCATACCGGCGATACCGGCGCATATAGGCGTCCAACTTCTTTTGTTTTTCCTCATAATTGCGCAACAACCGCAGTTTGCAAAGCACCCGAAGCACAGCGGTACACATTCGCTTCAACAACTGGTGTTTCATCAATAGGAGAAGGAAAAACACCACCATTCCCACCTGCACCAAAAAGCCCACCGCGATCAACACCTGCGGCAGGGTGTCATACTGCACAAAGGACTGCCAATCAAAGGCAAAACACACCGCACCAATGGCCACGATGGAAAGGGTGTACATAAACAAATTCACCAGCAAAATGATGGTCACCATCACACCGGGCATTTTGTCCTTCATCATAAAATAAGCGCTGGCGGGCTGACCGCCGGTGGCAGATGGGGTAATGGCGGAAAAATAAATATCCGACGCTGAATAGATGCACCCGCTCCAAAAAGAGGGTCGGTACCCAAAGGCACGGCATACCACCAGCAGGGCAACGGCTTCAAACAAAATGAAGCATATCATACATAAAAACGCCAAGAGCAAATAAAGGGGAGAGGCGTTGGTGATATATTGCCAGAACTGGGCCAGAGAAAAGGCCTGGCTTTGCATGACCACCGCCAACACGCTGGCAACAGCGATCACCACAAAAAGCAGAGACCACAGCAACTGCTTTTTATTCATGAGTGTCCCGGTGTTTTCCCCGCCTGAACGGCGTTCTGGGGTTGGTTGATCGATCATAGGTTTAATTCTCCGTCATCATAAACTGTGTCCTTTTTGGTGAACCACCGCCACAGTTTGGTTTTACGGGCGATCAGCAGTCCCAATTCGCAAACCAGGATGCCGGCCGCAATATCCACCAGAAAATGTTGCTTGATCAATACGGTGGAAGCAAACACCAACACCGACAGCACCGCCTGTGCGGCAATATACCAGGGGCGTTTGTCCTTCATCATCAACGCACCCCGCACACACATCCAACTCTCCAGACAATGCACCGAGGGAAACAGATTGTGAGGGGTATCCAAAGTATAGATCAACCCCACCATTTGCTCCCAAAGGGAGTTGCCGGTAATCTCCGGACGGGCAATTTCGGTGGGTAAAAACACGAAAAAGAAAACGCAGATCACCTTGGCAACCAAATCGCCGGTTACAATATAGTAGCAGGTCTGCCGATCCTGCCGGCAGTGATAGCAGTAACTCCATACCCACTGGGCATAAGCCAGTACGTAAAACAATACAAAAAAGGGGACGAAGGGCAGTTGGTTATCCAAAGCAATGGATAAATCGTGCTGTACCGTGTCCTCGGTCAACAATTTGGTGGGGAAATACGCCAACGTATTCACCACAAACACCAGTACAAGGGGAAGATATGTATAGGAAGGCAACCACGGTTGTTTGTTTTTCAAAAAAATCCACCTCGGATCACAAGAATACAATCGTATTGTATCATAATTTTTTCAAAAAGGCAATACGATATCGAATATTGTCAAATTTTGTTGCATATACCACAAAACACATCAAATATAATTGTGAGCGCTTACATCTTGAAAATCGTCAAATTCTGTGTTATAATACAGGAGATTATATGGTTTTATGCTAATTGTTCAACATAATAAATCAGGATGTGACAAACGCCATGAATAAAAACGACCATCGCAAATCCTATATTATTTTCACAAGTATGTTACTGTTCGGTTTGATTATTGCCATGTATATTGTTGTATGGCATCGGTTTTACAACTGGCAGGTCATCGACCGTTCCTTTATGATTCAAGGGAACTGGCTCATCTATATTCTTTATACTTTCTTTATTATGCTCACCGCCAAAATATACGGCGGTTACCAGGTTGGCCATTTGCGCACCGGAAACGTGATCTATTCCACCGCATTGTCGGTGTTTATGGTAAACTTTGTCACCTACTTCCAGATCTCCCTCATCGGACAAGGTCTGGTAAAGGTTCTTCCCATGGTGATGCTTACCGTTGCCCAGTTTGTTGTGATCGTACTATGGACCGTCATCGCCAACACGGTGTTCAAAAAACTGTATCCCCCTCGAAGAATGTTGATGGTCTACGGCAGTCACCAAGCCGACACCCTTGCGGCAAAAATGGCTACCCGTCCGGAAAAGTACATTATCGCAGGGCGCATCAACGTGGATGAAGGATTGGAAACCATCTGTCAACAGATGCACGAATATGACGGGGTCATTATTTGTGACGTAAAAGCCCCCATCCGCAACCGTTTGCTGAAATACTGCTACGGTCATTCCATCCGAACCTATCTGACCCCCAAGATCTCCGATATTATCATCCGGGAAGGGTTAACGGTGGACTCCTTTGATACCCACCTGATCTTATGCCCCAACACCGGTCTTTCTCCGGAACAGGCGGTGGTAAAGCGGCTGTTTGACCTGGTCATTGCCGGTGTTATGGCGGTGGTTACCTCCCCCATTATGCTGATTGCCGCACTTCTCATCAAACTGCAGGACGGCGGCCCGGTATTGTTCAAGCAAAAACGGTGCACCATTAACGGCAAGGTGTTTAACGTGCTGAAATTCCGCAGTATGATCGTGGATGCCGAAAAAGACGGTAAATCCCATCCTTGCGTGGACAACGATCCCCGCATCACCCCGGTGGGAAAATTCATCCGCAAGACCCGGATCGACGAATTGCCCCAACTGTTTAACATTCTCCGGGGCGATATGAGCATTGTGGGTCCCCGTCCGGAACGTATTGAGCACGTACAATCCTATTCTGCAGAAATTCCGGAATTTAATTTCCGCCTAAAGGTGAAAGCCGGTTTGACCGGTTACGCCCAGGTTGCCGGGAAATACAACACCTCGGCTTACGACAAGCTGAAACTGGATCTGATGTATATTGAACGGTTTTCTCTCCTCAACGACCTGAAACTGATTTTGATGACCATTAAGATCCTGTTTATGAAGGACAGCACCCAGGGCTTTGAACAACCGCCCCAGGAAAAAAATTGAATTTATTTCCATTTTGGGGGTAGTAATCTCCCCTGCTTTGTGATATACTGAATCGATAAGATTTCACATTAACGGAGTGTATTATGTTTCGCATATTAAAAGAAATTATCACCGACCATTTGCACAACATAAATCAGATCATCAAAATGGCAAAGGCCGACCTGGTTAAAACCTACCGGGGCGCCGCTCTTGGCTGGTCTTGGGCTATTATCAAACCCTGTATGACTCTGTTCACCTATTGGTTCGCCTTCGATATTGGTTTGCGGGGCGGCCAGCCGGTGAACGGTTTCCCCTATTTTCTGTGGTTGGCCATCGGTATCATTCCCTGGTTTTATATGAGTGAAATGCTCAACCAAGGTACCGAAAGCATCCGCAAATACAAATACCTGGTTACCAAAATGAAGTTCCCGGTCTCCATCATCCCCACCTTTGTGAGTCTTTCCAAACTGATGGTCAACCTGCTGTTGCTGCTCATCATTATGGTGGTCTTCTGGTGTTGGGGATTTGGACCTACCATTTATTATTTACAACTGCCCTTCTACATTCTGTTATCCTTTATTTTCTTTACCCTTTGGGCAAGGTTTGCCTCTCTGTTGGCAGCCATCAGCAAGGATTTTGCCAACCTGGTCAAATCCTTCATTACCCCCATCTTCTGGTTGTCCGCCATTTTGTGGCGTGCTGACAACGTCTCCAACGTCTGGATCGAACGCTTTTTGAATCTGAACCCTGTCACCTTCTTGGTCAGCGGTTTCCGGGATACCTTTATCTTCCAACGTTGGTTCTTTGAATCACCTAAAAAATGTTTGTACTTTGCCTGTTGGCTGTTGTTGCTTTGGGTTCTTTCGCTGGTTTGCTATAAGGGATTGCGGAAGGATATTCCCGACGTATTGTAAGGAGGAGCCGAAATGGAACAGAAAACGATGATTCGCTTTTCCCACGTCAGCAAAATCTATTATTTATACAGAAACGGGAAGCAACGGCTGCTGGGCACGTTGCGCAATCATAAAAACAGCAAGAAAAAACTGGCGGTCAACGACCTTTCCTTTGAGATCAAACAAGGGGAATCGGTGGCATTTCTGGGCAGAAACGGCGCCGGCAAATCCACCATTCTGAAAATGGTGACCGAAGTGGCGTTCCCTACCCAAGGAACCATTGAAGTAAACGGCAGAGTTGGCGCTTTGCTGGAACTTTCCGCCGGCTTTGACCCGGAATTTACCGGCAGAGAAAATATTTATCTGAAAGGCCATCTGCTTGGACTGAAGGACAAGGAGATCGCCACCTTGGAACAGGATATTATTGACTTCGCTGATCTGGGGGATTACATCGATCAACCGGTACGTACCTATTCCAGCGGGATGAAAGCCCGTTTGGGTTTTTCCATTAACGTGAATATCAAGCCGGACATCCTGATCGTGGACGAAGCCCTTAGCGTTGGGGACGAAGAGTTTAAAAAGAAATGCGTGGCAAAGATCAAGACCCTGCTGGAGGTGGACAACATCACCCTGATGTTTGTTACCCATGCCATTGGCGTGGCCCAATCCTTCTGCAAACGGGGTATTGTGATGAACAACGGCAAGTTGGCGTTTGACGGCCCCATTGAAGAAGCGGTATCCTACTACAACAATATGATCGGCAAAAAGAAAAAATAACAAAATATTCATCGAATTGTGTATATTTCGAATTTTTATGCAAATCGACCTGGGAAAACAAATTGGGTTTTCACTAATTTTTAATTGGTAAAAACCCTATTGTTGTACAGAAGTTACAAACTTTCAGTTTGCATGAATTTTTGTTCACAGTTTCTTGACATATCATGTATATTTATGTATAATGTCTGTGGTTTCTCGGTAAACACAGTATATTTATTCGGAGGTTATCTATTATGAACAAACAAGACATCAAAAAAGTGGTTCTGGCCTACTCCGGCGGCCTGGACACTTCTATCATCATTCCCTGGTTAAAAGAAAACTACAATAACTGCGAAGTTATTGCCGTTTCCGGTAACGTAGGTCAAGCAGACGAATTGGAGGGTTTGGAAGAAAAAGCCATCAAAACCGGCGCTTCCAAATGCTATATCGAAGATCTGACCGAAGAATTTGTAAACGATTTTATCATCCCCACCGTAAAGGCAGGGGCTATGTACGAACAATATATGTTGGGTACTTCTTTTGCCCGTCCCATCATTGCCAAGCGCATTGTGGAAATTGCCAAAGCCGAAGGGGCTGACGCCATCTGCCACGGTTGCACCGGTAAAGGCAACGACCAGGTTCGTTTTGAACTGGCCATCAAGGCGTTTGCGCCTGATATGCCCATCATCGCTCCCTGGCGGGAATGGGATATCAAATCCCGTGAGGAAGAGATCGCTTATGCAGAAGCCCACAATATTCCTTTGAAGATCACCCGGGAAACCAACTATTCCAAGGATAAGAACCTGTGGCACCTGAGCCATGAGGGTCTGGATCTGGAGGATC
>CAYLYC010000030.1:0-10697 GCA_964387715.1 uncultured Eubacteriales bacterium
ATGACAACGTCAAACACCTGAGGTGTTTGCATGGCCACCAAATTGCTGCGTTCCACCGTTTCAAGGATATTGCCTTTGGGGCCAACTTTTTTGATGGTATCTTTCACCGAAACGCCAATTGCACCTGCTCCGTGCTCTTTTGCGGCATCCACAGCCAATTTTATGGCATCGGGCGTAATCAACGGTCTTGCACCATCGTGAATTGCCACATATTGTGTTTCCGGCGGAACAGCCGCCAAACCGTTTTGAACAGAATCCTGCCGTTCCCGTCCTCCGGCAACAATGGCATACAACTTTTCGATTCCATACTGCTCTGCCAATGTTTGAATATCCGGAATATCCTCCTCTTTTGCCACAACCACAAGATGATGGATCCCATCACAGGCCTGAAACGCCATTAAAGTACGTGCAATCACAGGGATGCCCAATAACGGAACAAACTGTTTACTGCCTCCCATTCTGGTGGCGTTGCCTGCCGCAACCACAATGGCAGTTACGGTGGTCTGGTTGCTGTCTATCACAGTATATTCCAATTCAAACGCTGTATGTACTTTCATAATAAACTCCTATTCCACCGTTGGTGATACGGTATGGTCATGGACAGTAAATATAATTCGATTGGCGGAGTCGGTACGGTAAAGGGTTGCGCCGGCATCGTGCAAACGATTGAGCACATCATCACTGGGATGCCCATAGTTGTTTTCACCCACACACAACACAGCATAATCCGGTGACACCGCCGTTAAAAACTCCTCGGTTGAGGCAGAATTGCTTCCGTGATGCCCAACCTTTAAGATTTGTGCAGAAACCGGCTTTTGATAGTAAAGCAATCCGGCTTCTGTCGTAGCGCCGCTATCTCCGGTATACAAACAGCTTACATCATTTACGGTGACTTTTGTAACGACTGAACGCTCATTTTCGCTGTTCGCACCAGGATACAAATGATAAAATTCCAGGTGGATATCACCGATCTGCACCGTCATTCCATCGGTGATATAAACAACTTCTACCCCGTATTCATTGGAACACGCAATCAAATCCTGATATAAAGACCCGTCCTCCCATGTGGCAGGGTCGGTTTTGGCAATGAACAATCGCTTGATGGCATAGCGTGATGCCAACACACGAAATGCACCAGCATGGTCATTGTGAGGATGACTGATCACAACAAAATCGATGGTTTCGATCTGCATCTCTTTAAGGTGTTGCTCAACGGCCCCGGTATCTTCTGCAAAGCCGGTATCCATCAAACCAAAAACACGGTCGGTATACACCGAGGAACAATCGCTGTTCCCGGCGTTATAAAAGCCGAAACATCCGTTGGCCCCATTACACCGTTTGGCTTGAGAAAGCAGGATCAGTTCCGGATACAGAACACAGGCAACCAAGGAAACCGCAACGAGCCAAAGTACCGCTACAATGGTTATCTGGCGGCGCTTGGACAAGTCTTTCCACATGGTTAACGCCCCTTTTTCCCTTTGGGTGTCCATTGATGACTGCTGTTTTTGCTTTTACCGTTTGGTTTTCGAGCCGTCTTCTTATTCACGTTCACAGAGGATTTTGCAGACGGAGGAACCAAACAATGCTCACCGGTGCCAATCAAATCCCTGCGATTCATTGCAATCAGCGCTTTTCGTACGGTTTCGTGATTATCCGGACGAAAATACTGCAACATTGCCCGTTGTGCCGCCTTTTGCTCCGCAGTTTTGGGGACAAAAACCGGTTCCATGGTATAAGGATCCAATTCGGTATAAAACATAGCGGTGGAAATTGTACCAGGGGTGGGATAAAAGTCCTGAACCTGTTGCGGACGAAGATTTTGCTTTTTCAGGAACAATGCAAGTTCCAAAGCATCCTTCATGGTGCTTCCCGGATGGGATGACATAAGATAAGGAACTAAATATTGTTTTTTATCCAGTTGTTGATTGATATCCACATATTTCTTTTGAAATTTCAAATAGGTTTCGATATGGGGTTTTCCCATTTTATCAAGAACTGCAGCAGAACAATGCTCCGGCGCGACTTTTAACTGACCGCTGATATGATGCTCCACCAATTCCTTGAAAAAAGCATCGTTTTTGTCTTCCAGCAAATAATCAAACCGAATGCCGGAGCGGATGAAAACCTTTTTAACACCGGGAATAGACCGCATTTTACGCAGAATCCCAAGATATTCACGGTGGTCAGCGATCAAGTTTTTACAAGGCGATGGCGCTAAGCACTTTTTCCCCTTGCACAACCCATGTTCCATTTGCTGATGGCAGGCGGGAAAACGGAAGTTGGCAGTAGGGCCGCCTACGTCATGAATGTAACCCTTAAAATGCGGGTTATGTGTTAGGCGTTCAGCTTCCTGCAACACCGATTTTTCACTGCGGCTGGTGATATAACGACCTTGGTGAAACGCCAATGAACAAAAATTACACGCACCAAAACAACCCCGGTTATGGGTGATGGAGAACTCCACTTCTTCAATCCCCGGCACACCGCCCATGGATTCGTACATGGGATGATAATACCGCTGATAGGGCAAAGAATACACCCGATCCAGTTCTTTGGTGGTTAGCGGCGGCATGGGAGGATTTTGCACCAAAAAACGGTTGCCATGCTTTTGAATCAACCGCTTACCCCGAACGTGATCTTGTTCATCCAATTCCACACGGGCGGCTTTGGCATACTGCTTTTTGTTGGTGGATACTTCCTCATAAGAGGGCAAGAACGTTCCTTCCACCGGGACATCGGACACGTAGCAAGTGCCTAAAATATCCGTTAACTCTTTTACCGATTCGCCTTTTGCTAACCGATTGGCGATTTGAATGGTTTGGTTCTCGCCCATACCAAAGGACAGCAGATCTGCATCACAATCCAACAATACAGACCGACGAACCTCATCCTGCCAATAATCGTAATGGGCAAACCGACGAAGGGACGCTTCCAGACCGCCCAGAATGATGGGGGTATCCGGAAAACACTCTCTGGCACGGTTTGCGTAAACAAGCAAAGCACGGTCGGGACGGTAGCCGGCTCGACCGCCTGGTGAATAGGCATCGTCGCTCCGTTTCTTTTTGGCAGCGGTATAATGTGCCACCATGGAATCGATGTTACCGGCGTTGATCATAACGCCAAGTCGGGGTGTTCCGAACTGCTGAAAATCGGCGGTACTGCGCCAATTGGGTTGACTCAAGATCCCAACCCGATATCCTTCTGCCTCTAACACACGGCTGATAATGGCTGTACCGAAACTGGGATGGTCCACATAAGCATCCCCGGTAATCAGCAGGAAATCGATCCCGTCCCACCCCCGCTTTTTAACATCCTCCGGGCAAACCGGCAAAAACATATGTCTGGCATCATTCACTTTGATTCATTCTCATTTCTTCGTACTGTTGTTTTGTAATTAAAACACGACGGGGTTTTGCCCCTTCAAAAGGACCAACGATGCCCCGTTCCTCCATCTGGTCAACAATTCTGGCGGCACGGGCGTAGCCCAATTTCAAACGTCTTTGCAACAAACTGGTTGATGCAAGTCCCGCTTCCACCACGACCTCGATGGCTTGGGGCAACATTTCATCCCCATCTGTATCGGCGGTTTCCTCATGAGAACTGTTTTTCTTGCCTTTGGTTTCGGCGGCATGGCGTTCGATCTCATCGGAAATTTCTTGGTTGTATTCATTTGATTTGTCACCAATGATATAATTCACAACATCTTTAATTTCATCGTCCGATACCCAGCACCCTTGTACACGAACCGGTTTTGGAATGCCAACAGGATAAAAGAGCATGTCCCCTCTCCCCAGTAATTTTTCAGCGCCTTGTTGGTCTAAAATCGTACGGGAATCGATCTGATTGGCAACCTTTAATGAAATTCGGCTTGGGATATTGGCTTTGATCAAACCGGTGATAACGTCCACCGACGGACGTTGAGTAGCAACCACCAAATGCATACCGGCGGCACGGGCTTTTTGCGCCAAGCGGCAGATGGAGTCTTCCACCTCAGCCGGAGCAACCATCATCAAATCGTTCAGCTCGTCCACCACAATGAGGATCTGGGGCATGGTTTCAAAACCCTCATGGGATTTGGCGAACTCATTATAGGAATTCAGATCTCTGACCTTACATTCACCAAACACCTTATACCGACGGTCCATTTCCGAAACCGCCCAGCCCAAAGCACCGGACGCTTTTTTAGGTTCAGTCACCACCGGTACTAACAGATGGGGCAACCCGTTATACACTACCAATTCAACCACCTTGGGGTCGATCATCAGAAGTTTCACTTCATCCGGGGATGCTTTATACAAAATACTTAAAATAAAACTGTTGATGCAAACCGATTTACCCGAACCGGTAGTACCCGCAATCAACAAGTGGGGCATTTTAGCAAGGTCAGCCGTCACCACGTTACCTGCAATATCCTTACCAACGGCAACGGTCATTTTGCTCTTGGCGGAATCAAAGGCAGAGGAATCGATGATATCTCTCAAGCGAACCGAAGCCACGTCTTTATTGGGAACTTCAATGCCTACTGCCGCTTTGTTGGGAATAGGGGCTTCAATACGGACACCTGCAGATGCCAGATTCAACGCAATATCATCTGCCAAATTTTTGATCTTACTGATTTTAACCCCTGCGGCCGGCTGTAATTCGTAGCGTGTTACACTGGGGCCTCGGCTAATGTTAATAACACGGGTCTCCACCCCAAAACTACGCAACGTATCCACGAGCAATGCGGCGTTGTTTTTCAGTTCATCATGGGAATTACCGGTTGAACCGGAAACGTTTTGTTCCAACAAGTTGATGGGCGGATACCGATATTCTTCCGGCGGAGTCGATTCCACCTGAATACCGGAAATGCTTTGTTGACCGTCCGGTTCTTCTTTAAACACCATGGTCTTTGCCGGAGCTTCTTCCGCCTGTTTGATAATTTCATCAATATCCGGTTCCGGCTCATTGACAGGCAGGGTTACACCGGCTTGTCGATTGATCTCCTCCACTTCTTCCGGCGTTAATACCTCTTCCATTTCCGGTTCATCGTGGTATTTTGCCACCAGACGGCGGCCTTTGGTTTCGATATCGGCAGGATCGTTTTTCACCGGGTTGGTGGGTTCATCCGGCATACCGTCAATGGAAACGTCCCATTCTTTTTCAACCCGTTGCAGTCTTCGTTGCTGAATGACCTCCTTGGTTTCTTCCGAAATCTTTTGTACCGGTTTAGAAACGGTGGTCAAAAACTGCTTCAGGGTGGTTCCGGTCATGATCAAACTTAACGCCAACAACACCAGAATCACGATCAAAATACTGCCGATCTTGGTAAACAACGATGCCAAGGGATAAGCAACCACAGCACCTAACACGCCGGCGCCGTTCATTCCGTTTTCATAGGAAAGGGAGATGAAATCACCAAAAGTATGTACACGGTCATTATAGTAGAACAATTGAATCAACGTCCCTGCCAGAGCGATAATTGAGCCCACACCTAACAGTTTTAACCGTTTTCCCTGGAGTTTGTCAAAGGATGCCATGCCGCAAACATAGCCCCAAAACACCAGCCAAGGAAAAATCCAAAAGCCGCCAAGACCGGCAAGGAAGGTGTGAATACTGCCCCATAAACTTTCACCCGGAAAAAGAGCGAAAGCAAACAGGAGGATCAACACAAAGAACAAAACGATCGCAATGATCTGTCCTTTATCCAACCCTTGCTTTTGTTTTTTTGTTTGTTTTTTCTTTTTACTTTTTCCTGCCATTCTTTTATCCTTTCACAAATCCCATAACAATAACCGCTATACCCAAAGCCAGGCAGTAATACCCAAACAGATTATATCGGTCTTTTCGAATCAACCATTCAATCATCTTAATGGAAGCGATCCCTGCTATGATGGCGGCAACGATACCGCACAAAAGAGGGATCATATCCACCTGAATCGTGCCGGAAATTGCATCTTTTGCATCAGACAAAGCGGCGGCTAAAATCGCCGGCATACTCATGATAAAGGAAAACTTCACCATATATTCCCGGGACAAACCACACAACAAACCGGCAGCCATGGTGCTACCCGAGCGGGAAATGCCCGAAATGGTCGCTACACATTGGGCGCCGCCAATAATCAAAGCATCTTTAACGGTTGCGCCCTCTCTTGGATGTTGTTGCCGTTTGGTGAGAATAAAGGTGATGATCAACACAACGCCGGTAACCAAAAAGCAAAAGCCCAAGGGGATAATACTTTCACAACCGTTCAGCATCTCTATGTAATCTTTCAGGGAATATTCACCCAAAGGAACGATCATCAATCCCAACAGCGACGTTGCCAAAATAATCATCACCAGCATACGGCGAGCCGGATTCATATTCTTAAAGGTAAACTTACCGGTACAAATTTCCTTGACCGATGAGAAAAACTCAACGATCAGTTCGCCAATCAGTTTGTGGTACACAATAAACACGGCAACCAACGTACCCAAATGCAGCATAACCGAAACGAAAAGGTTTTCTTCACCGGTGTAGTTAAAAAAGTATTGAAACAGTTTGATGTGTCCGCTGCTGGAAATGGGCAGGAATTCGGAAAACCCCTGCACAATTCCTAAAATAATATACTCAAGAATCTTCATATTGACGCTCCTTTTCAATCATATCATATAAACAATGAATTGCTTGGTGCAATCCACCTAACTCATCAATCAAGCCCTCTTGAACCGCTTCTTCGCCATTGAGCATCGTTCCGATATCGGTCACCAATTCGGAGGTGTTCATCATCAATTTGGTAAACCGATCCCGCTCCATATTGGAATGATGAACCACAAAATCGGTGATCCGGTCCTGCATTCGAAGAAATTGGTCCATGGTTTGGGGTACTCCTAAAATCAAACCGTTCATTCGCACCGGATGGATGGTCATGGTTGCGGATGGAACGATAAAGGAACGGTCCGCTGAAACAGCCAAAGGAACACCGATGGAATGTCCGCCCCCAAGCACCAACGACACGGTGGGTTTCTTCATACCGGCTATCAGTTCCGCAATGGCAAGACCGGCTTCCACATCGCCGCCAACAGTATTGAGAAGGATCAACAATCCCTGAACGGTATCCGATTCTTCCACGGCAACGATCTGAGGCATTAACAGTTCATATTTCGTGGTTTTATTTTGTTCCGGCAAAACGTAATGACCCTCAATTTGACCGATCACCGTTAAACAATGAATGGAGTATTTGCCTCCAACGCCGGTGATGGGTGAAATCAGCTCATTTCGGATTGGCGTTTTTTGTTCGTTTTCACCGTCGGTCTTAACATCCGGAATCAAATCAGGTTGTTCATCTTTGTTCATGAAAATGCTCCTTTGTGTCAATCTATCCATTAGTATGACACAAAAACAATCATTTACACCGATAACAAAATATACCTTTTTATAGTATATCATTTTTTCCACTATTTCACAACTATTATTTAGCGGAAATTTCACATTTTTGTATGGCAAATTTCTTTTATGGCAACACTAAAAATATCATCCATTAAGTTCTTGCAATACACATCGTAATTTGATATACTTAATAATTATCGGAGGTGTTTATATGGGACTCACCACAACACAAGTAACCTTAGCGCCGGAAATTACCGGACTTACCATTCCTACCAATCAATTCAAAACCAATCGTATTTCAATTTCATTTGTTCTGCCCTTGGATAATCACTTGGCATCGACGGCATCCATATTGAGCCGTCTGCTCACCCGCTCCACCGGACGTTACCCAACACCGGTGGCTTTGCAACGCCAATTGTTAGCCATGTATGGTGCCCGTTTTTCATCACAAATATTAAAACTGGCTGATGCCCAGTTGTTGAATATCAGCATCACCATTCTGGACGACCGATTTGCGCTGGAAGGCGAACAACTTTGCACACAAGCGGCTGATTTTTTGTGCGATGCTCTGTTTGAACCCAATCTAAAGGACCAAGGGTTTTTACCGGAGGATCTGGAACTCTGCCGTCGGCTGCTGATCGAATCCCTGGAAAGCACAGTGAATGACAAACGGCGTTACGCTATAAACAAAATGTACGGTATTATGTGCAAAGACGAACCCTTTGGGGTGGAGATCGGCGGAACCATTCAATCAGCCAAAGCCGTGACCGGTGAGGACGTTTACCATTTCTGGCAATCCATGTTACGGTCTGCGCCGGTGGTTGTTTCGGTGGTGGGAAATATGGACGCCGATCAGGTATACCACACCATCACACGCCGTTTTGAACAGCAAAACCGTGCTCCCAAGCCGGTTCACCCTACGTTCTGCTATCACAAACCGGAGGCGGTTCAAACAGTCACCGAAACCATGGCTCTTGCCCAGGGCAAACTGGTCATGGGTTTGCGCTCTTCCCTTTCCTCCATGGAACAAGACAATCTGCCCCTGCGCATTATGTGTGATATTTTTGGCGGTTCTCCCTACTCCAAACTATTTACTGTGGTGCGGGAAAAGATGAGTTTGTGTTATTACTGTGCCGCCCGGCTGCAATCGCAAAAAGGGATTATCTGCGTTGACTCCGGTGTGGATAACCAAAACATTCTTGCCGCCCAGCAAGGTATTATGGACCAACTGGCAGCCATGCAGGCCGGTGATTTTTCCGCCGACGATATGGAGGCCTCTTTTATGAGCATGGCAGACAGCGCCAGAAGCGTTACCGATTCTGCTGAAGCCATGGAATCCTGGTATCTGGCCCGGCTGTTTGACCATGAGTTGGTCAGCCCGGATGAATTCATTGCACGGCTTAATGGCGTAACCAAGGAAAGCATTGTGAAAGCCGCAAACACGGTAACGTTAGATACGGTATACATTTTGAAAGGACAGGAGGAAGCCCAATGAAAAAACAAATCATCTCCCATCCTGTGCTGGAAGAATCCTACGTTTTAGCAACCCACAAAAGCGGCTTGAATATTTACATTTGTGAGAAGCCCTCCTTTTCGGGAGCATACGCAGTGTTTGGCACCAAATACGGCTCTATTGATAACGCCTTCCGCAAAGCCGGTGAAGGTGATTTTACCGTCGTACCGGAAGGGATCGCCCACTTTTTGGAACACAAATTATTTGAAAGCGAAGACGGTGACGCGTTTTCACGGTATGCAAAAACCGGTGCTTCCGCCAATGCATACACCTCCTTTGACCGCACCTGTTATTTGTTCTCTTGTACCGACCGTTTTGAAGAATCCTTTGAGATTTTATTGGATTTTGTTCAGCATCCCTACTTCACCCAGGAAACGGTAGCAAAAGAACAAGGAATTATCGGCCAGGAGATCAGTATGTATGACGATTCACCGGATTGGGTCGTACTGTTCAATGCACTTCAATGCTTATATCACCATAATCCGGTTCGTATCAATATTGCCGGAACAGCGCAAACCATTGCCAAAATCGATGCCGAAATGCTCTATCGGTGTTACAGAACCTTTTACAATCTGCAAAATATGTTTATTGTTGTATCGGGTAACGTGAATGCTGACCGTGTGCTGGAACTGTGCGACAAGTATTTATTGGATACACCCGCTTTTCCTGTGGAAACCATGCCATACAACGAACCCAAAGAAGTGGTTTGTTCTTACAAAGAACAAGCAATGCCGGTATCTATGAATCAATTTATCTGGGGCATCAAATTGGATTGTGACGGGCATCTTTCTTTGCAGGAACGGACAGAAATCTCTATGCTGTTATCTTTGATGACCGGTTCTCAATCGCCGTTGTACAATCAAATGTTGAATGACGGCCTCATCAACAAAGAATTCGGTGCCACCCTGTTTGAAGGCAGAAATTTTGCATCCATTTTATTCAGCGGAGAATCCAAGGATCCAAAAGCAGTGGTGGAACGCATTCAACAAGCCATTACTGAACTAAAACACTCCGGTGTGGATGAAGATGAGTTCCAGTTGATTCGCAAACAATATTACGGACGATACATTATGGCGTTTAATCAGGTTGAAGCCATTGGAGATTCTCTCACCGACTGCGCCTGTGATGGCAGCGGTTTGTTTGATGAGGTGGCGATGTTTGAATCGATGACCGTCCACCATCTTAACCGGCGGTTACAAACCGCTTTTGATTTAACGCGTTCTGCCCTTTCGGTAGTAACGCCTCTTGCAGAAAAGGAGTGAGTGCTGATGTATCAAGTTCAGATGTTTGGTTCCAATTTTGAAATCGACCCCATTGCAATAACCATTGGTAATTTTGAAATTTACTGGTACGGTGTGATCATTGCCACCGGTTTTTTAGCCGCCCTGATCTACGGTTTCCGCCGCTCCCATGATTTTTCCATTGCCACCGACCCTATGATCGACGTTATTATGATCGGCACCATCGGCGCAATTATCGGCGCAAGAGCATACTATGTGCTCACCACGTTGGACCATTACGACACATTTTGGGATATGGTTGATATCCGTGACGGCGGTCTTGCCATATACGGCGGCGTAATCGGCGCATTTGTTTGCGGTGGACTTGCCTGCAAGTGGAGAAAGGTCAACGTTTTGGATATGTTTGACCTTGCGGCGTCCAGTTTTTTGATTGGTCAGGCAGTTGGCCGTTGGGGGAATTTTATGAACCAGGAAGCGTTTGGTACCAATACCGATCTGCCTTGGGGGATGTTCAGCAACGGTACGATGGCGCATCTGTTCTCTGTTCAATCTTCATTGGCAGAACAAGGCGTTTCGGTAGACCCTTCCATGCCGG
>CAYLYC010000031.1:0-10663 GCA_964387715.1 uncultured Eubacteriales bacterium
GTGTTATGATGAAAAGCATCTGATCTCCATTTATGATGCCGAACGAGCTGAAAAGGAACGCATCGACAGCAACCTTAAATATCATATTGAATTTTTCAGAAATGGTCTGAATGCCATGATTAAATTATGGCTTGCAGACGGATGCAAAGAGTCGCCCCAAGAAATGGCAGAGGTTTTGAAGCAGGAATATCGAGGAAGATAACAAATACCTTCGCCACACTCTTGCGTTTTTCGGTTGAAGAACGGTACGATGCTAAAACCTGTGCAGGTTGCATTGCCCGGGTTTTTTATGGCTTGAAAATTCGGGTAAATGGGGGTATAATAGAATCGTTTTTAAAAGTAAAGGATATGGTAATATGTTGATTGATTTTCATACTCATTGTTTCCCTGATGCAATTGCGCCCAAAGCAGTAGCAAAACTTGCCCATGTTTCCGGCGGTTTTATTCCGTATACCGACGGAACAGTGGAGGGTATCAAACGCCAAATGGAGCAAACCGGGGTGGATCGTTCGGTGGTGCTGAACATTGCCACCAATGCCCATCAGCAAACCAGCGTGAACAATTTCGCCGCTTCCATCAATTCACCGGAAGTGATCGCATTCGGTTCGGTGTTTCCGGATAGCCCGGATGTGCTGTTTGAATTGGAACGCATCAAGGATTTGGGGCTAAAGGGTGTAAAACTCCATCCGGATTACCAAGGGTTTACGGTGGATGACCCTAAAATGAAACCGATCTATAAAAAAATCTCCCAGTTGGGATTGATCACCGTATTCCATGCCGGATTTGACTACGGTTATCCACCGCCCTATGGCGCAATGCCTAAAAATATGGCAAGGGCATATTCCTGGTTCGATTCGCCTGTGGTAGCCGCACATTGGGGCGGCATCAACTGTAACCAGGATGTGCTGGATTATCTGTGTGGCAGCGATATTTATTTTGATACCGCTTTTGGATTCGGCATGATGCCACGGTACTATTCGGAGAAGATCCTGGAAAAACACGGAACCGACCGAATCCTGTTTGGGACTGATACCCCTTGGCATACGCCGGAAATGGAACTCCATCACCTGAATGCGCTGGGTGTTACCGGCGATGATCTGGAGAAGATTCAATATAAAAATGCAGCAAAGTTATTGTCATTATAAACGCAAAAGACAAGGGAGAAATCCTTTGTCTTTCTTTTTTTAGCATGAATATCAAAAAATTGCCTACAATAACAATACCAACAACTGATGAAGGAGAATGATTATGGGATTGTTCAAAAAAACAAATTCAATTCTTTCGGTGGCTTGTCCGGTGAAGGGCAGGGCATTGCCGATGAGCCGCGTTCCCGATGTAACGTTCAGCGACCATATTTTAGGCAAAGGTATGGCGATTGCGCCCATGGAGGGTAAGGTGTTTGCACCCTTTGACGGTGTGGTGGACATGATATTTGATACCGGTCATGCTGTCAATCTGGTTAGTGAGGATGGGGTAGAGGTGCTGATCCATGTGGGAATCGATACGGTTACCTTGAAGGGCAAATATTTTACCCCTCACGTTGAAAACGGTACGAAGATCCACAAAGGAGATCTGCTGATAGAGTTTGATCTATCTGCCATTTTGTCTGCGGGTTATTCCATGATCACTCCGGTGGTGATATGCAATACCGATGATTACAAAGAAATCCAAACGGTTGAGGATATTGGCGTGGCAGTAGGAGATACTATTATTAAAATTTACAAATAACGTATGCTGTATACAATAAAGGAGTAACCCATGAAACAAGGTTTTGGTATGCCGGTGGTTCCCGGTGTGACAATGGGAAAAATATTTGTGTATCCCCGGGCACGTTCATTGTCGACCCAAAGGGCAGGAACGCCACAAGAGGAGCAACAACACTTTGAACAGGCGTGTAAAAGTGCCAGAGAGCAACTGGGCCTATTGTATCATCGTGTAAAAGAAGAACTGGGTGAACAGGAAGCATCCATATTGGAAGTACAACAATTGATATTGGATGATATGGATTTTCTTTCCGGTGTTGCCGGTGAAATTCAACTGGGACACAGTGCCATAGACGCAGTTTTACATGTAGGAAAAACCATGGCAAGGGTCTTTTCCTCCATGGATGATGATTACATGAAAGAACGGGCGACCGATGTTCTTGACGTATCGGTTCGGATCGCGAATATTATCAGCGGAGCAGAGGGGATCGAATTTCCGTCCGGCGAGTTTATCGTTGTGGCGGAGGATCTGACCCCAAGTCAAACCGTTCAACTCCCTAAAGAACGGGTTGTGGGATTGTTGCTGCAAAAGGGCTCCACCACCGGGCATACTGCGATTTTGGCACGTACCTACAACATTCCGTCTATCATTCAAAGCGATTTCTCATGGGAGGAAATAGCCAAAGCAACCATGTTGGCGATGGATTCAGAACAAGGTGTTTGGTATGCAGATCCAACCGACGATATCATGAACGAAATGCGGCAAAAAGAGGAAGCGTATCAAAAGCAAGTGGCGTTTTTAGAACAGTACCGGGGGAAGCCCAGCCGAACAAAATCGGGAAAAGAGGTGTTGTTGTGCGCCAACATCGGTTCGACGGAGGAAGCGGAGGTTGCATTGAACGCCGATGCCCAGGGCATTGGGCTGATGCGCAGTGAGTTTTTGTATTTTGGCAGAAATACCCTTCCTTCCGAAGAGGAGTTGTTTGATGCCTACGCAGGAATCGTTGGTGTTATGGGGGAGAAACCGGTGATTATTCGTACCCTGGATATCGGCGCCGATAAACAGGTGGAATATCTCAACTTTATTCCCGAGGACAATCCGGCTTTGGGACTGCGTGGGATTCGGTTTTGCCTGGAACAAAAAGAAGTGCTTGTAACGCAACTGCGTGCGATCTATCGGGCGTCAGCATTGGGAAACGTGTCGGTTATGTTTCCCATGATCACGTCGTTGTGGGAATTAAAGGAAGCGATATCTGCCGCCCGGCAGGTTTACCGGGGGTTGCAGGAGGAAGGGATCGATTGTAAAAACATTCCTATTGGCATGATGATCGAGACACCATCTTCTGCGATTATGGCCAATACGTTTGCTAAAGAAGTGGATTTTTTTAGTGTGGGAACCAATGATCTGACACAGTACACGCTGGCGTTGGACCGACAAAATCCGTTGCTGATCCGCTATTATGATTCCCATCATCCGGCGGTGCTGATGTTGCTCCGGTATATTGCCCAGTGTGCCAAGGATCATGGTATTTGGGCAGGGGTCTGCGGCGAGTTGGCAGGTGACGAAACCGTAACCGAGCAACTGATTGGGATGGGGTATCGGGAATTGTCCATGGTTCCGGGTAAGATCTTGTCGGTTCGCAGACAGATTTGTGAAAGTGAGGTGTAACGTATGCAGTCCTTCACTTATGTCATTCAAGACCCGTTGGGGATTCATGCCCGTCCGGCGGGGAAATTGGTAAAAGCTGCCACGGAATTTGAATGTGATATTACATTGGAGACCGTAAAAGGAAAGGCGGATGCCAAACGCATTTTGGCTGTTATGGGTTTGGCGGCAAAACAAGGTACTACCATTACGGTGCAATGTGTTGGCCAGGATGAAGAACAGGCGGCAAATCAATTGCAAAAATTTATGGAATCAAATTTATAAGCAATTAGGAGTAGTTGATATGAAGTATTTACAGAAATTAGGTAAGGCGTTGATGATGCCGGTATCTGTTCTGCCAATATGCGGTATATTAATGGGGATTGGATATTGGCTTTGTCCGGCGGCGATGCAAGGCGGCGACGTTTCCGGCTCGTTGGAAATGATCGGCTTGTTTTTGGTAAAAGCCGGCGGTGCGTTGATCGATAACATTACCCTGTTATTTGCGGTGGGTGTTGCGGTTGGATTAGCAGATAAAACCGACGGTACTGCCGGATTGGCAGGTCTGGTTTCCTGGCTTATGATCACCACGTTATTAGCCCCGTCAACGATTCAGGCCATTGTACCCGGCATGATCGAAACCGAAACCAACTTATTGGCGTTTCAAAAGGTGAATAATCCTTTTATTGGAATTTTATGCGGTATCATCGGCGCCACTTGTTATAATCGTTTTAAGTCCACAAAACTACCGGATGTATTG
Source organism: uncultured Eubacteriales bacterium (assembly GCA_964387715.1). Classification (GTDB taxonomy): domain Bacteria; phylum Bacillota; class Clostridia; order Oscillospirales; family Acutalibacteraceae; genus UMGS1484. The sequence continues at coordinate 4,109 of CAYLYC010000031.1, forward strand.
GCGTTTTTCAGTGGAAAACGCTCGGTTGCCATTGTAACTGCGGTAACGTCGATTGTGGTATCGGTGATTCTGTTGTTTGTCTGGCCCATTGTGTTCGGCGGCCTGGTTTGGATTGGCAAATCCATCGTGAAACTGGATGCGGTTGGCGCTGGTATTTATGCATTCCTGAACCGGTTGTTAATACCTACCGGCTTACACCATGCACTGAACAATGTTTTTTGGTTTGATACCATCGGTCTTGGCGACTTGAATGCCTATTGGTCCGGTCAAACCTCTGCCCAAGCCGGCTGGTCGGTTGGTATGTATATGTCCGGGTTCTTCCCTTGTATGATGTTTGGTATTCCCGGTGCGGCCCTGGCAATGATTCAAACCGCAAAAACCACCAAACGAAAAGCAACCATCGGATTGGTTGGTTCTGCTGCTCTTTGCGCTTTCCTTTGCGGTGTAACCGAACCCTTTGAATTTGCATTTATGTTTTTAGCATTTCCTTTGTATGTGGTATATGCTTTGCTGTTTGGGATTTTTGCCGCCATTACAGTAGCGCTGGGTTTTCGTGCCGGGTTTTCATTTTCTGCCGGTCTTACCGATCTGGTGTTTTCTGCCTCCTTACCGGCGGCAGCCAATACCTGGCTGATCCTGCCTTTAGGACTGGCTTGTTTTGCGGTGTTTTATCTGGTGTTTTTGTTTGCCATTAAAAAGTGGAATCTGGCAACACCGGGCAGGGAAGCGGACACCGGCGAAGAACTGGCCATTGAAACTGGCAGCAGCGATTACGCCGCCATGGCAAGTATCATCTTAAAAGGATTGGGCGGCAAAGATAATATCGCTTCTCTTGACCACTGCATCACCCGATTGCGCATCGAGGTAAAGGATTATCTTCTGGTTAACGAAGAAGTGATTCGTTCGTCCGGCGTCGCCGGTGTGATTCGCCCCGGGAAAAACTCGGTTCAGGTGGTAGTAGGGCCCAAGGTTCAGTTTGTTCATGATGAAATCAATAACATGATTTAATTAAAAAGCGCAGTCGGCTCAAAACATAGTCGGCTGCGCTTTATGGGTGTTATTGGTTGTTGAAACAACTTAAAACACATGTTGGCTGTAAACAAAAGCAAAGACCAACCGACTCAAAAGAGAGCCGATTGGTCCGCACAAAAAATAAGGGGAGAGAATAGTATTATTTCATTTGATTAAACTCTGCGATCATCTCATCAATAGAGAGATCCAACACATTAACAAATTCCAGCATTGTGTCAATGTGCAGATTGGTTTTGCCGTTTTCTAAATCGGAACAGTGCCGGGTAGAGATACCCGTTTTTTCGGCTAATTTAGCTTGGGATAAATTTAATGCCTGGCGCTTCTTCGCCACATACAAACCAAAAAACGTGTGAAACTTCATGCTGTTCATGCGATACCCTCCGAATTCAAGATGGAAAGTCCATAGGGTAGTAGGATGGACGATGTATGCAGGTATAACGGTATGGACTCTTATCACTAAAAATATACCATAGTTTTTATCAAAATTCTATGAAGCACAATTCACAAATTTTCGTAATTTAGTTATTTATTCCCGTTTTTTAACAAATTTTTACAAATTTTTTCTTTAAAGTGCCTTATATAATTCATCAACAAGCACTTCGGTTTTTTCCCAACCAAGGCAGGGGTCGGTGATGGATTTGCCGTAAATACCTTCTCCGATCTTTTGGCAACCGTCCTCCAGATAACTTTCCACCATCAACCCTTTCACCATTTTACCGATCTGAGGATTGTAACGGCAGGAGTGGAGCACCTCTTTGGCAATGCGGATCTGCTCCAGATATTGTTTGCCGGAGTTGGCGTGGTTAACGTCGATCAAAACAGAAGGATTTGCCAGTCCCATGGCTTGGTATTGCTGATGCAACAACAGCAAGTCCTCATAATGATAGTTGGGGTGGCTTTGCCCGCGTTTGTCAACGTATCCCCGCAAAATAGCGTGGGTGAGAGGATTGCCTTTGCTGGTTACCTCCCAGCCACGGTAAATAAAGGTGTGGCCGTGTTGGGCGGCGGTAATGGCGTTCATCATGACCGAAATATCACCGCTGGTGGGGTTTTTCATCCCCACGGGAATATCAAGACCGCTGGCGGTCAACCGATGCTGTTGGTTTTCGGCAGAACGTGCGCCAATGGCAACATAAGAAAGCAGATCGTTTAAGTACCGGTAATTTTCCGGATACAGCATTTCGTCTGCACAGCTAAAGCCGGATTCCTTTAAAGCACGCATATGGAGTTTGCGGATGGATACAATGCCTTTTAACAGGTCAGGCCGCTCGTTGGGATCGGGTTGGTGCAACATACCTTTATAACCCTCGCCGGTGGTGCGGGGCTTGTTGGTGTAGATCCGGGGAACGATTAAGATCTTATCCGCAACCGTGTCCTGAAGTTTGCGCAAACGATGGATGTATTCCATCACAGCATCTTCATTATCTGCAGAACAGGGGCCGATCACCAAAAGCAGACGATCGCTCTTGCCGGTGAAAACATCTGCAATCTCCCGGTCGTTTTTTTCTTTCACTTTTGCCAGTTCCGGCGAAAGGGGATACATTTCCTTTACTTCCATGGGAATGGGCAATTTTCGTGTAAATTCCATATTCATACCGTGTCACCTCTATGCCATTGGTTTGTCAAATAATTTCCGCCGTTTGGTGGAAAGCCGCATCATTTCCCGGATCCCTTCCCGGTCATCGGTTTCCAGCAATTCCTTTAAGCGGCTGAATTCTTTGGAAAAACGATCCATGTTATCCAAAAGGGGTTGCTTGTTCATTAAGAACAGTTCGCTCCACATTTCGTCATTGATGGCGGCGATACGGGTCAGGTCACGGAATGAGTCGCCGGTGTAGTCCACAAGATGCTCACTATCGGAACAGGTCATGAGCGTTACGGCGATACAGTGGGTGAGCTGGGACACAAAGCCGATCATATCGTCGTGCTCCTCCGGGGTAAGACAGGAGATTCGGGCAAAACCCAATTCCCGGCCCAGTTCTTTGCACAGATCAATGGCTTGGGGGGTGTTTTTGTCGGTTGGTGTTACAATATAGTTTGCCCCGTTAAAGATGGATGCATCACTATTTTCCACACCGTACACCTCCCGCCCTGCCATGGGGTGAGCGGCAATGAACTCCACGTCATTCCGGAGCATGGATTGAATCTCATATACAACGGCGCATTTTACACCGGTTACATCGGTGATGACGGTGCCCGGCCGGAGAAGATGTTGATTCTCTTTTAACCAGGAAAGCAACGTGTGGGGGTATAGTGCAAAAACGATGACGTCTGCCTTGTGGATCAAATAGGGTTCGGGAGTGATGGCACCCTCGTTGATAAAGCCCTCTTTCAAGGCGAAATCGATGGATTCCTGGTCACGGGTAATGGCGGAAATATGATACCCCCGGGCGGAAAGCGCACGGGCGTAACTGCCGCCCATCAGCCCTAAACCGATGATGAGAATATTTGTTTTGCTGTTTTGATTGAGTAACATTGATTAAACTTCCTTCCATTGAATCCCAATCGAGCGAATTGTATCAAAATAATCCGGATAACTCTTTGTAACCGCCTGTGCGCCGTGAATAACACCACCGGTTTTGGTGCAAAGGGTAGCAAGGGCCATTACGATGCGGTGATCGTTGTGCCCATCAAGAGGGGATGACGGCGCCGTTAATTGGCTTTTGAAAACAACGATCTGGTTGTCGTCGATACGGGTTTGAACGCCGAATTTGGCTAATTCTGATGCCATGGCAGCGCCACGGTCACTTTCCTTGATTTTTAACCGAGCAGTATGGGTAAAGGTTGCGCCGTTTTTAGCAGCAGCCAGTGCCATAAGTATAGGGCCAAGATCCGGGCAATCCGCCAAGGAAATCACCGGCCGGTCTTCACAAAGCGTTTGAAATGCCCTTTGATAGACCTTGTCACCTTGCAAACTGTTGGGTTGCAGACCGGTAACCGTAACCTGGCCGCCCAGCATATTCAAGCCGTCTAAAAAAGCGGCGTTGGAGTAGTCACCCTCAACGGTGATCTGTCTGGGTTGGTATTGTCCTGCGTTGACCCATAACGTGGTGGGTGTCTTCCAACCGGCGTCGATGCCAAAATCATGCAGGGCAGACAAGGTGAGGTCAATGTAAGAGCGGCTTTCTACCGGAGGAATTAAGGTGATGGTGCTGGCACATCCGGTTAAAGGCAATGCATAAAGCAGACCGGTGATGAATTGACTGCTGATATTGCCAGCTAAGGTATAATTACCGCCTTGCAGAACACCGGAAACGGTAATGGTGTTTTCATCTTGTGCAAACAACAACCCATGCTCATCACATAAGGTTTTGTAGACCGTTTGGGGCCGTTCCATCAACCGACCGTATCCGGTAAAGGTGTGTTTATGGGCAGACAGTAAACACAGGGGAATAAAAAAGCGCAGAGTACTGCCGCTTTCCCGACAGGAAAGGGGAGTTTCGCCTGTTGAATTTGAAGGATCAATACCGGTAACGGTGACGGTACTGCCTTGCACCGTGACCTGTGCTCCCAAGGCACGTAAACAATCGATGGTGGCTAAAATATCCTGGGAAAAAGCAAGACCTTTTACCGAACTGGTGCCTTTGGCTAAACCGGCGGCAATCAGTAATCGGTGGGACATACTTTTAGAGGGGGGTGCAGCCACAGAACCGGTTGCAATAGAGGGGGTAATGGCGATATTCATGCTGAATGTTCCTTTATATAATCTTCAAGCGCATCAATGGCGCGTAGATATCCATCCGTTCCCAAACCGGTTATGGTTTGGATACAAGCGGCACGGATATAACTCACTTGACGGAATTCTTCCCGTTTTTCAACTGCGGAAATGTGAATTTCCACCGTGGGGAGTTGTGCCGATTTTACCGCATCCAAAAGGGCGATGCTGGTATGGGTATAGGCGCCTGGGTTGATAACGATCCCATCGAATTTTTCAAAATATGCCCGTTGAATGGCATCCACCAAATCCCCTTCGTGGTTGGATTGATAACATTCAACCTCAATGCCCTTTGTCTGGCAGTATTGTGTGATCTTTGATAACAGACCCTTATAGGTTTCCGTTCCGTATAAACCTGGTTCACGGATGCCAAGCATATTCAAATTAGGTCCGTTGAGTATCATCAACTTCATATGAAAAGTCCTTTCCAATTTTCTGGGCTACCTCATGGGCTATACCGCTGGAATGAATGTGTACATCACACACCGAGCAATACCGTTGATACCGTTCTTCAAACCGTTGCTTCAGCGCCTCCCGGGAGTTGGCGGTTGGACGGTCTGCTGTGCCGATCAACTGTTCCAACGGGCGGTCAATAAAATACAATCGACCGTTGGCACGTAAGTTGCTCACGTTGTCCTCCCGTAAGACAGCACCGCCGCCGGTGGCGATAACGGCACCGGTCATAGAGGCGATCTGCTCCCTTGCAACGGCTGCTTCAATTTGACGAAATGCTGCTTCACCGTTTTTTTCAAAATATTCCGAAATGGGGCAACCGATCCGCTCAATAATCAAATCATCCATATCAACAAACGGACGGCCCAATTGCTGTGCCAACAGTTTTCCTATGGTGGTTTTTCCGCAACCCGGCATACCGACTAAAACGACGTTTTCTTTTTGGGAAAGCAAAGCATTGTATACCCGGTCACAGCTTTGAACCGGCAGGGTTATATCCAAAAAGTGTTCAACGGCTTTTACGCCTTGTGCCACCAGCATATACAAGCCGCCTTCTGCCGGTATACCTTTGGATCTTGCGTCCAAAATCAAACGGGAACGTAACGGATTATAGATCGCATCCACCACACCCTCAACAGCAGGGAAGGCCGAAAGGTTGATGGGCATTCCTTCCCCTTTGGGAAACATACCGCAGGGGGTGGTATTGATGATGATTTGAGCGTCGTTGTAGCGAGAAACCGCATCTTCGTATGAGATGCAATCCTCCTCCGCCGGTGACCGGCTGACTCGGTACACCCATTGAGCATGGGCGTCGTTGGCAATAGCACGGGCGGTGTGAGCCGTACCGCCTGTACCTAAAATCAGCACCTTTTTATCGGTAAGGGTAATACCGATCCGCGCAATCAAAGCGCTCATGCCAAAATAATCGGTGTTATAACCGTATAAGTTTCCGCCTTTGTTCACAATGGTGTTGACTGCGTGTATGGCTTTTGCTTTTTCGTCAATATAGTACAGGTGGGGAATCACTTCTTGTTTATATGGTATGGTAACGTTGATGGCTTTAAAATCCCGTATTACCATAAATTGTTCCAGTTCATCCTTTGGGATTTCTTTGATCTTATAATCGTAGTCGGCGATGAGATTATGGATCTCTTTAGAAAAACTGTGGGTCAAATGTTCACCGATAACACCGTAATCCATTAAATATCCTCCCGAATCCAGTCTGTGCCAAAACGACCGGCAAGACAATCGTACAGCGTGATGGCGGTGATGGCATTGACCACAACACACGCTCTGTGGAAAATTGCCGGGTCGTGTCTGCCGACGATAGAAAGGGTGGTGTCATTGCCGCTCAT
>CAYLYC010000032.1:0-3385 GCA_964387715.1 uncultured Eubacteriales bacterium
TTTATATCTTGATTAAATACGCAACATATTGTATAATGGTTGATAACTATGGACTAATCATGGGATTGGTGTTTCGTTTCGAAAGGCAGGATTCTTTTTTCATGAGCTGTAATCATCAAAATTCCTTTATCAGCCAGGATGAACTGGCTCGTCAAATGGCTTTCTGTGAGCACAACCGTTCCTTATTGTTGCAACGGTTTGGTCATACACCCAAGGCGTGTGTGCACGTGTTTGGATGTCAGCAAAACGTTAGCGATGGCCAACGGATGGAAGGGCTTTTGTCGGCCATGGGCTTTACGTTTACGGATCGTGTGGATGAAGCAGATTTGGTGTTATACAATACCTGTGCTGTTCGGGAACACGCTCAATATCGGGCATTGGGTAATGTTGGTGCATTAAAACATTGGAAGGCCCAGCGTCCGGAGCGGATGATCCTGTTGTGCGGATGTATGGTGCAACAACCTCACGTGGCGGAAAAAGTGAAACGGTCATATCCTTATGTGAGTGTGGTGTTTGGGACGCACGTTATCCATACGCTGCCTGAACTTTTACACCGTTACTTGCTTGAAAACAAGCGTATCTTTGATATTTCCGATGAACAAACTGCCATTGCCGAGGGCTTACCGGTGCGCAGAACCGGTGTAAAGGGCTGGTTGCCCATTATGTATGGATGTAACAATTTCTGTACCTACTGTGTTGTACCCTATGTTCGGGGTCGGGAACGAAGCCGTCTGCCGGAGGACATTCTGAAAGAAGCCAGAGAAATGGTTGCCATGGGATACAAAGAGATCACCTTGCTGGGGCAAAACGTAAACTCCTACGGTAAAACGTTGGACGATCCTATTTCCTTTGCCCAGTTGCTTCGCATGGTGAATGACATTCCCGGGGATTTCCGCATTCGTTTCATGACGTCACATCCCAAGGATTGCACCGAGGAATTGTTGATCGCTATGGCGGAATGCGAAAAAGTTTCCCGTCATTTGCATTTACCGGTCCAATCCGGTTCGGATCGGATATTAAAACAGATGAATCGGGTGTATAACCGGGAACAATATATCGCCCTTGCCAAACGGGCGAAAGAGTTGATGCCGGATTTGTGCATGACCAGCGATATTATTGTTGGCTTTCCCGGTGAAACCTATGATGATTTTTGCGAAACCGTATCTTTGGTGGAAGAAGTTGGCTATTCAGCATTGTTTACCTTTATTTATTCTCCCAGAGAGGGGACGCCGGCAGCAAAAATGGACGACCCTGTATCTGCAGAAGAAAAGAGTCGTTGGCTGCAGGAATTGACCGCTCGCCAGGAGGCGATTGCCGGATTGGCAACGGCGCCAATTGAGGGAACCACCATTCGTGTGCTTTGCGAAGGAAAAAATGATAAAGGGGTTTATACCGGCCGTTCTGACGGAAATATTCTGGTGGAATTTCCCGGTGATGATTCTCTTATCAATCAATTTGTTGATATAACCGTTACTGAAGCACTTTCCTTTGTGCTGAAAGGTCGGGTAAATTCAAAATAAATTTTATACCATTCAGGAGGAAAAAACATGGACATTATCACTTTGGCACGTCAACTTGGTGCCGCAATTCAAGAACAGGATGTATATCTGGAATATCAAGCCGCTAAAGCAGCGAATGATAACGACGAAGCATTGCAAAATTTGATTGGTGAATTCAATTTGCTGCGGATGTCTTTGAGTGCAGAATTACAAAAATCCGATGAAGAAAAAAGCCAAAGCAAAATTGACGAACTGAACAATCAATTGCAAAACACCTACAATGCTGTTATGGAAAATGATTCGATGAAAAAATTTAACGAAGCCAAAACCAGCATGGATGCAATGACCAACAAAATCACTTCTATTCTTGCAATGTGCATTGAAGGGGAAGACCCTGAAACCTGTGAGCCCGCCGGTTGCTCCGGTAGTTGCTCTACCTGCGGCGGTTGCCACTAAATTAACAGGAATTTTAAGTAAAAGAGGATGAAATATGGCCGGACTTTCACCCATGATGCAACAGTATCTTCAAATTAAAGAGCAGAATCCGGGAACGATTCTGTTCTTTCGCCTTGGAGATTTTTATGAAATGTTTTTTGAAGATGCCAAATTGGTATCCAAGGAACTGGACCTGTATTTAACCGGCCGTGACTGTGGATTAGAGGAACGGGCACCCATGTGCGGAATCCCTTACCACAGCAGTGAGACCTATATCGCCCGTTTGATTGAAAAGGGGTATAAAGTTGCGATTTGTGAGCAAACGGAAGACCCCGCTAAAACCAAGGGCTTGGTAAAACGAGAAGTTGTTCGGATCGTAACCCCCGGTACGGTAACCGAGAGTTCCATGCTTAAAGAAGGGACAAGCAATTATTTGGCATCCATCTTCCGTTATCGGGAGTCTTCTGCCGTTTGCTTTGTGGATACTTCTACCGGGCAACTTCTTGTTACTACCGTTGGTAAAGACCGGGTGGTTGAATCGATTATCGGTGAACTGGGTCGTTTTTTGCCTGCCGAAGTCATTATGAATCGGTCGGCTTCTGACAGTATTTTAGTTTCTTTTATCCAAAAACGCCTTGGTTGTTGCTATGGTGTAATGGATGATGAAAAGTTTGATCCGGATGAGTACAATGATCTTGTGATCAACCATTTCAATGTAAAACGTCCGGAAGATCTGCGCTTGGAATCCGGTTCGGCCGCTCTTTATGCGGTTGCGGCTGCGTTGGATTATCTGTTCGATACCCAAAAGACCGGGCTGGAAAACATCAATAAAATCGAAATTTATCAGGAAGACGAATTCATGCAAATGGATCTGGCTGCCCGGAAAAATCTGGAACTGTTCTCCAATACCAGAGCCGGAAGCAAACGAGGTTCTCTGTTTTGGGTATTGGATCAAACCCGCACTCCCATGGGAAGACGAATGCTTTCTAACTGGTTGGAGCGTCCGTTGATTCATCCCACCGAAATTTTGAAACGGCAAAATGCGGTTTCGGAATTGTTTGGTGATGCTACTTTTACCAGTGAACTGTCATTGGCGCTCAGCGGTATTGTGGATCTGGAACGGTTGATTACGCGAATCGTTTTTCGTTCTGCCAATCCCAAGGAATTGCTGGAATTGTCTTCCGGTGTGAAAAAATTACCGGCACTTCGTAAGATGCTTGTCAACTGCAAGTGCGAGTTGTTACAAACGATCTATGAGGATATTGACGAATTAGCCGATCTGGCGCAGTTGGTGGATGCTTCCATCGACCCCGAAACTCCCTCCAATCTTAAGGATGGGAATGTGATTAAAGCCGGTTACCATGCGGAATTGGATCAAATTCGCAATGACGGTAACAACGGCCGTTCTCTTATTCTCGCCATGGAGGCAGAGGAACGGGAAAAGACCGGCA
>CAYLYC010000032.1:3395-10618 GCA_964387715.1 uncultured Eubacteriales bacterium
ATACAACAAGGTGTTCGGTTATTATATTGAAGTAACCAATTCCTATAAAGAACTGACACCTGAACATTATATCAGAAAACAAACTACGGTGAATTCAGAACGGTATATCACCGAAGAATTAAAGGTACTGGAAGGCCGTGTATTGGGTGCGGCTGACCGGTCCATTGGCTTGGAGCATGAGATATTTAACGGTATTCGGGAAAAACTGGGTGAAAGCTTGTACCGGGTACAACGTACTGCCAATGCGGTTGGTGTGTTGGATGTGATTCGTTCTTTTGCAGAGGTTGCCCTGGAGCGGAATTACACCTGCCCGGCCATTGCAACGGACGGCCGCCTTGTGATCATGGACGGACGGCATCCTGTGGTAGAAACCATTTCCAATCTACCCTTTGTTCCCAATGATACGGTTATGGATCTGCAGGATCATCGCTGCGCCATTATTACCGGCCCCAATATGGCAGGTAAATCTACTTACATGCGTCAAACAGCGCTGATTACGATTATGGCTCAAATCGGGTCTTACGTTCCGGCTCGTTCAGCCCATATCGGCATTGTGGATGCGGTGTTCACCCGTGTCGGTGCGTCTGACGATCTGTTTATGGGTCAGTCCACCTTTATGGTAGAAATGAGTGAGGTTGCCAATATACTGAAGAATGCAACCAAAAACAGTTTGTTGATTCTGGATGAAATCGGCAGAGGTACTTCTACATATGACGGTATGGCGATCGCACAATCTGTGCTGGAATTTATCGCTTCGGAAAAATTGGGTGCGAAAGCGATGTTTGCCACCCATTATCACGAATTGACCGAACTGTCCAACACCTTAACCGGTGTTAATAATTATAATGTTGCCGTGAAAAAACGGGGGGATGATATCACCTTCCTGCGGCGCATTGTTTCCGGTGCAGCAGACCGCAGTTACGGTATTGAAGTGGCTGCCCTTGCCGGCGTACCAAAGGGAGTCGTAAACCGTGCCAAGGAGATTTTGGCACAACTGGAGTCGGGAGAATATAAACTCATACAGCATGAGGATGCCACTGCCGCAATAGAAGGGCAATTGAGTTTCGGTTCTATGCCGGATAATCCCATTGTGGCTCGGCTGAAAGAGGTGGATATGAACACCTTTACACCCATTGAGGCGCTGAATTTATTACATGAACTAACCAATCAGGCAAAAACTATGTAACTGACAGACATTTAGAAAGGCAGGTGAATCTTGTGGCGAATATTCATGTGTTGGATAAACACACTGCGGAATTGATCGCAGCCGGAGAAGTGGTGGAACGCCCCTCATCGGTGGTGAAAGAAATGGTAGAGAATGCGTTGGATGCAGGTGCATCGGCCGTTACGGTTGAAATCAAAAACGGCGGAACCACCTATATCCGCATTACCGATAACGGCTGTGGGATTCACCGTGAGGATGTGCCTCGGGCGTTTTTGCGTCACGCTACCAGCAAGATACAAAAGGAAGAAGATCTGAACCGAATTGTCACTTTGGGTTTTCGGGGTGAAGCGTTAGCCAGTATTGCGGCTGTTACCCGATTGGAATTGCTGACCAAAACAAGTGGCGAGCCCTTTGGTACACGCTATGTGATCGAAGGCGGAGAAGAGGTCCTGCTGGATGATGCAGGATGCCCTGTTGGCAGTACTTTTGTGATCAAAGATTTGTTTTATAACACACCGGCCCGTATGAAATTCTTGAAAAAGAATGTTGCAGAAGGAAATGCGGTTGCTGACGTGCTGGACCGTATGGCATTGTCCCATCCCGGGGTTGCTTTTACCTTGATTCGTGACGGCAAAAAGGTGCTTTCCACGCCCGGTGACGGCAAATTGTATTCTGCGGTTTATGGTGTGTACGGACGGGAATTTGCCGATGGCTTGATTCCCGTAGACTATACCATGGGTAATATTCGGTTGACCGGGTATACCTGTAAGCCGGTTTATGCCCGTAAGAATCGGAGTATGCAGTTGTTTTTTGTAAACGGTCGTTTTATTCGCACCGGTACTGGTTCTGCGGCGCTGCAAGAGGCATATAAAAATGCAATTATGGTTGGCAAATTTCCCGCCGGCGTATATCATTTGTCTTTTCCTTATGAAGAAATCGACGTGAATGTGCATCCGGCAAAAATCGAGGTTCGTTTTTCCAATGAACGGGCGATTTTTGATGCGATTTATTATGGAGTAAAATCTGCTTTGGAAAAAGGGGATCGTCGTCCAACTGCTCAGTTTCCCGGCGAGTCAATCGAAAAGTATGCACAAATGTTGGAACAGCCAACCCGTTTGAAAAAGGCCTCTACCGCTTTTCAAAAGCCCATCTCTGCACCTGTATCGCAAACAGCACCCAAGGTCGAACCCAAGCAAACCAAATTTCAAATGGTTTCGCCTCAGGATGCACCGGTGGTTAAGAACCCCACAATGCTCAACGATTCGGCACCTTTGGGTAAAACCTTTCATACAATACCAGCCACGCCATATAAACCCTCGGTTACCAGTAAGGCGTTGGATGTGGCCGTGCCTGAAAAAGAGCCCATTGTGACCGAATCATTAACACCGCCCCAGACAGACCCCCTTATGGATGTGAATGTGCGCCTGATCGGGGAAGCGTTTGACACCTATATTCTGGCGCAGGTGGATCAACGCATTTTAATCATTGATAAACACGCCGCTCATGAGCGGATCTTATTTGACAAATTAAAAGAAACTTCCGGTAAACAATCCGCACAAATGCTGTTATCACCGGTGACACTGACCCTTCGTAAGGATGAATACACCCTGTTGCAGGAGAATTTAGCCCTCCTGGAAGAAGCGGGCATCATTCTGGAATCCTTTGGTGAGAACACCTATCGTGTCTGTTCAGTTCCCATGAATTTAGAAAGTGAGTCCATTGGGGATCTGATCGATGAATTGGTGTCGCAACTCAAACGGGGCGTTCCGTCCGTTTACGCCAATCGTCTTGATTGGTTGTTCCATTCCATTGCCTGTCGAAGTGCGGTGAAAGGCGGAAAGCCCAGCAGTGACAAGGAACTGGAAACCTTGGCAAAACGAATTGCTGTGGATGATTCGGTTCGGTACTGTCCCCATGGCAGACCGGTTGCGATGTGGCTTACAAAGGCACAACTGGAAAAACAATTTGGACGGAGTTAATTTCATGCAGGAACAACCCATTTTGATCTGTTGCGTTGTGGGGCCAACCGCCAGCGGAAAAACCGATTTGGCGGTCGAATTGGCAAAAAGAAACAACGGGGAAATTATTTCTTTTGATTCCATGCAGGTCTACAAAGATGCACCCATTGCAACCGCTGTACCAACATTAGAAGAACGGCAGGGGATCCCCCATCATTTGATGGAATTTTTAGATGGAAACCAAACCTTTTCGGTAGCAAAATTTTTAGAATTGGTGCGGCCGATTATTCTGGATGTACACAGCCGGGGCAAACTTCCCATATTGGTTGGCGGAACCGGATTATATTATTCTTCTTTGGTGGATAACCTGCAGTTTACCAACCAATCCGATCAACATCTTGCTGTGCGCAAACAGTTGGAGGAACGGTTAGCCGAAGAAGGGGTTGGGTCGTTATACGATGAATTGTGCAAGGTGGACCCCCAAGCGGCGGAGCGTATCCATATCAATAATCACATTCGTGTAATTCGTGCTTTAGAAATTTACTATACCACCGGAAAGACCATGTCACAGCAGGTGGAGGAATCCCGTGGTATCCCATCTCCTTACAAGCCCTGTGTCATCGGGTTAACCTACCGGGATCGGGAGAAATTGTATGATCGCATCAATCTGCGGGTTCATAAAATGCTGGATGCAGGTATGCTCAAAGAAGCAGAAGCCATCTACCAAAAACATCCGGACGGTACGTTGATTCAAGCCATTGGATTAAAGGAGTTGTACCCCTATTTTGCCGGTGAGTGTTCTCTGGCAGATGCGGTGGAAAAAATACAAATGGAATCCAGACGCTATGCCAAACGACAGCTTACTTGGTTTCGTCGGGATGAGCGTGTTCATTGGTTGTATCGGGATGAAATTGCCAATGACCAGCTGGTCGATGAAGCCCAATCAGTTTTATCATCTTATTTAGATCAACAATAAATCGAGGTTTTCTTTATGAAGAAGAAAAATGGCGTTTTGTGGCGCCGCGTATGTTCTGTACTGCTTTCGGTTGCGGTTATGTGCTATCTGGCATATCAGATCTACTCTGCGGCCCATCATACTCTCACAACCGAATATGCTTTGGATTACACCTATCACGAGACGATGTCCTTGGATGGTTTTATTGTGCGTGATGAAAAGATCCTGACCACCGATGCCAGTGGGGTTGTGAGTTATTCGCAGGAGTCGGGCAGTAAAGTGGCTGCCGGTCATGTTGTTGCCCGTGTTTGCGAAAACGATGAACAAGCGTCGGTACAAACCCAGTTGGACGAAGTAAATGATTTGATAGAGAGTTTGGAAGGGCTACAGGAAGAAGGCACACAAATGGCTGTCAATGCGCAGGTGTTGGATAGCCGTATCAGCCAAACCATCAACGAGTATCTGGATATTTTAGACACCGGTATGACCGACGGTTCACAAAGCATTTCCAAAGAGTTGATCCGGTTGCTGAATAAAAAACAAATGACTTTGGGAAATACCGGCGATGTGAATGCGTATTTAGCACAGCTTAATGCCCAAAAAGCATCGTTGGAATCCTCCATTCAGTCATCTGTTCCGGTCGTTACCGACGTTTCCGGCTACTTTGTAAATCAAATCGACGGCTGTGAAACTGCTATTGATTATGATGAAATTGAAGACATCACTTCGGCTCATGTTGAGAATGCCCTGAAGCGTGAAGTGAAAGATGTTGACGGTATTGGAAAAATGATTTGCAACAGCGAATGGTATTTGACCGCAATCACCGACACATCCATTGCTCAAAAGGTGGAATTGGATGAACAGGTTGACATTACCATTCCCATGTTAACCAATGAGGTGTATCGTTGTACGGTTGCCCAAATGAGCAACGATTACGCTTCCGGGAATACGGTTTTGGTTCTTAAGTGTAGCCAAATGGATGAAGCGGTTGCTTCTGCCCGGCAGGTCACCGTACAACTCCGAACCAACACGTATGACGGCCTTCGTGTTCGAAGTTCAGCCCTTCGTGTGGTGGACGGCATCTCCGGTGTATACGTTGTTGACGGTATTGCCGCAGAATTCCGTCCTATTACGGTGCTGTATTCTGACTCGTCGATCGTGATTTGCAAGAAAAACGACAGTTCTCTGTCGAATCCTTTGAAGATTTATGACGAAGTGATTATAGAAGGGAGCGGATTATACGATGGAAAAGTTATTCGATGATGGTTTTGCTGCCCGTTGTGCGGATTTTGATGCGAATTTAAGGGTAATCAAAGACCGGATCGCTCAGGCGGCGATGCTCAGTGGAAGAAAGCCGGAAGATATCCATTTGTTGGCTGCCACCAAAACCGTTCCTACCCAAATGATCAATTACGCCACCGAACACGGCATCACTCTCATTGGTGAAAACAAGGCCCAGGAATTGAATGAAAAATACGACCGATATGGATTGCCTCGTGAACAAATTCATTTTATCGGACATCTGCAAACCAATAAGGTTGCCTCGGTGGTGGGCAAGGTTGGTATGATCCAATCGGTTGACTCGGTAAAATTAGCGAAAGAAATTTCCAAACGAAGCGTTGCTTTGGGTCTTGTAACCGATATATTGATCGAGATCAACGTTGGCGAGGAGGAAAACAAATCCGGTGTGCCGGCGGATAAGGCAGAGGGTCTGATTCGTGAGATCGCCGCCTTACCGGGCGTTGCGATCAAGGGGTTAATGACCATTCCTCCCGTTACCGAAACGCCGGAGGAAAGCCGAAAATTTTTTTCAACTATTTCACAGTTGTCTGTTGACATTCGGTCACAAAACATAGATAATGTAAATATGGAGATTTTGTCGATGGGCATGTCTTCTGATTATTACGAAGCAATTTTAGAGGGTGCTACCATGGTTCGCATCGGCTCTTTGTTGTTTGGTAAACGGATTTATAAATAATTTTGGAGGTATATAGATTATGGGTTTTATGGATAAGATCAAAAACATTATGAATGCACCGGTGGATGACGATTTTGAACAGGACGAAAGAGTTTCTGCAACCGCCGGCGATGCTTACAACTTGTATGATGACTTTTCTTCTGCCGCCGCCCCCACAGCTGACAAGAAAAATAAGGTTGTAAATATTCACGCTACAACACAACTGCAGGTAGTTTTGGTAAAGCCGGAACGGTTTGCCGATGCACCTTCCATTGGTGACCATTTGAACAACAAACGTACCGTTGTTTTGAATCTGGAATCCACCCCCAAGGACGTATCCCGTCGCTTGATCGATTTTTTGAGCGGTGTTGCATACGCAAACAACGGCACATTGAAACGGGTTGCCAACAGCACCTTTATTATCACTCCCTATAATGTTGATATTATGGGTGATCTGCTGATTGATGAATTAGAAAGCAGCGGTCTTTACATTTAAGGGAATAGGGAGGACGTTTGACAATGATTAGCGCCAATGATATTCGCACATCAACCTTTTCCCGGTCGGGTAGGGGCTATAAGATCCAGGATGTGGACGATCTGCTGGAACAAGCGGCAGAGTCCATGGAGCAACTGCAAAGGGAAAATGCTGAATTGATTCAAAAACTCAAGGTTCTTGCCGACCGGATTCAGGAATATCGGGAAGAAGAGGACAGTATTCGTTCTGCTTTGCTGACTGCACAAAAATCGGCAGACAAGATCATGAAGGAAGCTGCTTTGGAGAAAGAACAAATTCTGGCTGATGCCAGACAGCAATCGGATGATATGATTCGCCTTTCCCAGGAAAAAGCGGTGAATATTGCCAACGAAACCCGTGAAAAGGTGGCAACCGTTATTACTGAAGCAAAAGAAAAGGCAAGTACCATCATGGCCGAAGCAAAGGAAACCTCAGACCGTATGTTGGCTGAGGCGGTCAATGGCTGTAAAGTGGAAAAACAGTATTTGGAATTTTTGCGGGAACAGGAAAAGGATTTCCGTATGAAACTGATCGATATGTATAAGAGTCAGTTTGAAATTCTGAAAAAAGGCCCGGAGATCATCAAAGAACTGGATGCTTCTTTGGCTTCACAACAAGAACCTGTTTCGGTGATCGAAGCGAGACAAATTGACGTTTTTCGTACATATACAGCA
>CAYLYC010000033.1:0-10275 GCA_964387715.1 uncultured Eubacteriales bacterium
ATGTTCGGTCGTATCATCGGCGAAAAGATCACCGAATACGGCACAGATAAAATCATTGCTGTGGATGATGAGGTTGAATCTTCTTACACCGTTGCGGTGGTAATTCCCGGTAATGACCGTATCTTTTTACATGATCCCGGTGCCAACGGCAGCTTCGGTGCTGACGACGTGGACTATGCTCAAGTAGAAAACTGCCGCTTGTTCCACTTTGGTTATCCCCCCCAGATGCGGAAGATCTATCTGAACGGCGGTAAAGAATTGACCGAAATCTTCAAACGGGCAAAAGAAGCCGGTGCTACCACCTCTTTGGATATGGCACAACCCGACCCCAACTCTGAAGGCGGCAAACAAGATTGGGATTCCATTCTCAAAAACACGCTGCCTTATGTGGACATTTTCATTCCCAGCGTGGAAGAAACCATGTTTATGCTTTATCCCGAAAAGTTCGAAGAATTCCGTGAGATCCATGCGGCTGAAAATGATCCGCTGGAAACCATGGACGAATCCATCTTGCCCTTGCTTGGCGAAAAATGCTTGGAATACGGCGCAAAGATCGTGGTCATTAAATGCGGTGTTCGCGGTTATTACATCCGTACCGCAGAAAATCTTACCGGTTTTGGCGGTGTAGCCCCCTCCGATCTGGAAGAATGGAGCGGCCGTGAAATCATCTGCGAAAGTTTCCATGTGGACAATATCCAATCGGCTACCGGTAGCGGTGACAGCAGTATTGCCGGTTTCCTTTCCTGCTTCCTCAATGGTGACGGTATTTACGATTGCATCGAAACCGCTTGCGCTGTAGGTTCTCGCAACCTCACCGCTTTGGATGCCTTGTCCGGTATTAAAACCATGGAAGAAACCCGTGAATTGATGAAAACGTTGGATCGCAACGTTTATTCCTATGATCCTGCTTACTGGACTCGTGACGAAGCCACCGGTTTGGTATTCGGTAAATGCGATAAAACCCAACGGTAAGGTCTTTTACGGTGCGGTGCACCGATTGTCTGGTGACTGATTATGAACTATGTTGATTTGGTTGATATCCAGATGGGAACCAATTCCAACCCCACCTTTTCCCGGGGGAATACGGCACCGTTGGTGGCCCACCCCTTTGGCATGGCATCCTTTGCCATTGAAACAAGAGAAGCGGGATTTGGACTGTTTTTCCATCCGGACGATCACACGTCATCCGGTGTTCGCTTGACCCATTTACCCAGTCCCCACATTGGGGATTATGCGTATCTGACGGTAATGCCCCAAACCGGTGAACAGGTTGATTTGACCCAGCGATGCAAAAGCGGATACCGCCGTCACCAAACGGTGATGCATCCCTATCAACTGGAGATGTCCTTTTTGCGGTATCGGGCGCACCTGGAACTGGTTCCCACCATGCGGGGCGGCGCTTTTTGCGTAACCTGGGATCAATCGGACGTGATGCATCGCCTGGCGCTGCATTTTGGTAAGGGTGAGGCAACGGTTCGCATTGACCCAGAAACCAACCGTATTTACGGAACGGTTTCAACCCATATTTGGACCGTACCGAATCATTTCCGGATGTATTTTGTTCTGGAGGCCGATCGGCCTTTTGATCTGGCACACACCGTTGCCGGTCATAACACGGGTGAACGGTTTGAGGATGCCCTGGCATACAGCGGTGAAAATATGGTGCTGAATCTGGCATTTGCGAAAGACGGCAGCCGCCAGGTGCATTTTACCGTTGCCACCTCTTTTATCAGTTTTGAACAGGCAGTACAAAACGCCCGTAGGGAATTACAAGGAAAATCCATGGCGCAGTTAAAACAAATTGCGGTGGATGCATGGGAAGAAAAACTGTCAAAAATCGAAATTGACGGGGTGGATACCAACCAGTTAAAAACCTTTTACTCCTGTATGTACCGGATGTTCCTGTTTCCCCGGGTGTTTCATGAACTGGACGCTGAGGGCAACATGATCCATTACAGCCCGGCAGACGGTAAGGTGTACGACGGCCCGATGTATACCGACAATGGGTTCTTTGATACCTATATGACGGTGTATCCCTTGTTCTCGTTGATTTTGAAGGATGAATACGCACTCATGTGCCGGGGCTTTTTGAATTATTACAAGGAATCCGGATGGTTGCCTCGTTGGATGTCTCCGGCGGCTCTGGATTCCATGCCCGGTACTTTCATCGACCAGGTGTTTGCCGATGCGGTGGCAAAGGGCATCGTGACCGATGATGAAACGGTTCAATTGATGTTGGAATCCACCGTGAAACATGCCAATGTACCCGCCGATGAAGATCGGTATGGACGAGACGGCATTGAAGCGTATCTTTGGCAACACTATCTGCCTTCCACCTATCGGGAGAGTGTGAACAAGACCCAAAACTACGCATACGGCGATTTTTCCATTGCGGTTCTGGCTCGTCATTTGGGTATGATGGATGTGTATCATACCTATATGGAGCGTTCTCAGTATTATCGCACCTTGTTTGATCCCCAAACCGGCTTTATGCGGGGGAAGGACACAAAGGGCAAGATGCGTGATGACTGGACACAGTTTGACTGGGGATGGGATTACACCGAAGGGGGACCGTGGCAAAACAGTTTTGCTGTGCCTCATGATATCGTGGGGTTGGCCGCTCTCCATGGGGGCAAGGAAAAACTGCTGACAAAATTGGACTTGCTGTTCAGCACGCCTCCGTACTATAATCCTTATTGGTACGGTCATGAGATCCATGAAATGACCGAAATGGCGGCGGTGGATTTTGGACAGTGCGCTTTGTCCAATCAACCCAGTTTTTACATACCTTATTTTTATTCCATGTTGGGCAGACCGGATAAAACATCCTATTGGGTGCGCAAAGCCGTCAACGAATTGTTTCATTGGCAGGTGGGTTTCCCCGGGGATGAGGATAACGGAAGTATGGCCGGCTGGTACATTTTCAGTACCATGGGATTCTACCCGGTGTGTCCCTCTGTTCCGGAATATGTTTTAGGTTCTCCGGCGGCAAAACGGTGTGTCATCCACACCCACGCAGGTACTGATTTTGTGATCAATGCCAACAACAACGACCGGAATACGTATTATTGGCATAACCCCATGCTGAACGGTGCGCCCTATGATAAGGTGTATCTGAATCATGAGGATGTGATAAAGGGTGGATGGTTTGATTTGACCATGACGCCCGAACCGGTAGAACGGGAATACAGCGATGAGGCGTTGCCT
Organism: uncultured Eubacteriales bacterium; assembly: GCA_964387715.1. GTDB lineage: Bacteria > Bacillota > Clostridia > Oscillospirales > Acutalibacteraceae > UMGS1484. Next base: position 3,208 of record CAYLYC010000033.1, read on the forward strand.
TACTCTGTGTCTCGTAATACCCTTTGATTTGGTAATAATGGAGGCGCGTGATTGCGCACCGATTATGATTGTTAAATAGGAGGAATTCTAATGAGCAAAAAATACAAAATGCACATTATCAGCGGTACCCACTGGGATCGTGAATGGCGTCATACCGCTGAACAATCCAAACTTCGTTTGGTTGACTTGGTAGACAACATCATCAACGTGCTGGAAACCAAACCCGATTACAAGTGCTTCTGTGTTGACGGTGGTACCATCGTTATCGAAGACTACCTGGCAGTACGTCCCGAAAATCGGGACCGCATCAAAAAATTGGTGCAAGATAAGAGAATGTTGATGGTTAACTGGTACACCCTGCCGGAAACCAACACCGTTGCTCCGGAATCTTTGATCCGTAACCTGATCAAAGGTCATGCACAAGCTGCTGAATTCGGCGGTGGTATGAAATCCGGTTATACTGCAACCTCTTACGGTCAAAACTCTCAAATGCCCCAATTGTATCAGGGCTTTGACATTGATACCTGTATCTTCTATCGTGGTTCCAACCGTCACGTTATCAAAACCCCCTTGTACAAATGGATCGGTGCTGACGGTTCTGAATTGGATGCTCTGCGCACCTTTGACGATGTAACCCGTACAAACTGGTTCTTCTTTGTACACAGCGCCGTGGTACTGGGCAAAACCGCTACCAAAGACCTGAACTACTACTATAACGTAGACGAAGTTCCGGTGCATCCTGCTGATATGGATCTGTATCAAAAGGCATTTACCTTGCTCAACGAAAACTTCGATTATCATCATGACGGTGAAGTTTTCAAACAAGCCATCGAAAATATCCGCAAACAGGTTATGCCCTATGCCATCGGCAATCACCTGTTGGCTCTTAATATGGAAGATAACGACGAACCCTATCGTTACCTGCCCGAAATGGTAGAAGAGATGAACAAGATCTCTGACGATATCGAATTCGTTCAAGAATCCATGGACGAATATATGGATACCATCCGTGCAGAAATGAAGCCGGAAGATATGTACAGACACTATGGTGAAATGCGTTACACCACCATGGAATACGGCAACTTCAACTCCTTGTACGGTGCTACCCATTCTTCCCGTATTAAATTGAAGGTTCTCAACGATCAATGCGAAAATTATCTGCTCAACCATGCAGAACCCTTGGCCTCTTTCGCCTCCTTCTACGGCAAAGAATATCCCCGCACCATTGTGGACCGCGCTTGGGACTTCCTGCTGAAATGTCATGCTCATGACTCCATCTGCGGCGCTGCTGTTGACCGGGCTCATGAGGATATGCTCTACAACTTCTCGGTTGCTCGTACCGTAGCAGAAGAAGTAACAAACCGCAGTATGGCTGCTTTGTACAACCAAGTGAACTCTGCTTCCGCTTTCCAAAAGGGCGACCATATCATTACTGTGTTCAACACCTTGCCCTTTGCTCGTAAAGAAGTAATTCCGGTTGTAATCGACACTCCTGCCGGCCCCGGCCGTAGCGGATTTGCCGGTATCGGCGGTCAGTCTATGGAAGACGAATTCTATGACATCATCGACAAAGACGGCAACGTTGTAGAACATACCGAACTGACCCGTGATACCATCACCATCGGCGTAGAACGTGAATTGGATACCAAAGCCGCCCGTATGAAGGTCAACCGTCGCCGTATGCTGATCGCTGTTGACGTTCCTGCCTTTGGTTATGCTACCTACGGTATGCGTTTCCGTGAACCCAAATACGTATACGAACCTCCCATTGGTGAAAACAGAAAACTCATCGCCCGTGACGGCGGCCTGTTGGAAAACGAATTCCTCAAGGTTGTTATCCATTCCAACGGTACCTTTAGTTTGACCAACAAAAAGACCGGCAAGACCATGGACAATATGCATTACTTCACCGACAGCGGTGAACACGGTAGTGCTCACGTTAGCGTTCAACCCACCCGTAACTTCTTTGTTACCAGCTTGGGTGCCGCTACCAACATCACTATGATGGAATCCAACACCCAACGTGGTGTATTCCGCATTGATCTGACCATGCAAATTCCTGCCGCTGTTACCAACGACGGTAAAGAACGCTTGGCTGAAACCAAACCCCTGCCCATCACCACCTATCTGACCTTGGAAAAAGGCAGCGAAATACTCAAGATCAAAACCATTTTGACCAACGACTGCCGTGACCACAAACTGTGCGTCAACTTCCCCTCTAAAGTGGATACCGATTGGGCTTACGCCGAAGGCGCTTGGGACGTTCTCAAACGTACCATTAAATGGACTGTGGATGGGGACAACCAAGAAAAATTCCAACCCTTCCAACCCATGCAAAACTTCGTGGACCTGTCCGACGGCAAAGAGGGCTTGGCTCTGCTCAACCAAGGTTTGCGTGAATACGAAGTACAAGACGACGATGATCGCACCTTGAAACTCACTCTGTTGCGCGGCCAACGTGCTTATATGACCGCTACTTCGGATATGATTCCTGAAGAATTGGCTCAATACACCGGTCAACACTCCATCGGTAAAATGGAATTTGAATACGCTTTGTATCCCCATACCGGCGATTGGCAAGAAGCAAATGTTTTCCAAAAGGCATACGGCTTCAAGACTACCATGAATGCCATTAAGGGTGTGGTAAAAGAAGGCGTTCTGCCCGCTGCCGGTAGCTTTATCCAACTTTCCGACGACAAACGGATCATGATCTCTGCCATCAAACAAGCTGAGGACAAATCCGGTACCATCGTTCGTTTGTTCAACACCACCGGCGAAACGGTCAAGTTCGATGTTTCCTTGATGCTGCCTGTTACTTCGGTCAGCGAAGTGAAACTGAACGAAACCTTTGTGAAGGACGTTGATGTAAAAGACGGCAAATTCTCTGCTGAAATTGGCGGTCACAAGATCATCACCTTCCTGCTGAAAGCATAATTATGAACCTGTGGATATGCCTCCCATTTTGGGGGGCATATCCTAAATAAGGAGAATGTTTATGAGCTTCTTTTGTATTCCTTCCATCGGTTGCTTTGACCGTGATTGCGGCTTTGTGCAGTTGGATGCGTGTAGTGACGGTTTCCACAAAGTGGGAAAGAACGGCGTGGTTTCCATTACTGCAACCGGCGACCGGAAGGCAGAGTTCATTTCCTATGAGGATAAAACCATCGCTTACGTAAAGTCTGCGCTGGGTTATCCCGCCTATTACCCGGTGCATGAAGTGAAACTGGAAAAGCCGGTAAAAGCCGTTCTGATGGATCTGGACGGCACCAGCGTACGTTCGGAGGAGTTTTGGATCTGGATTATTGAAATGACCACCGCCAGTTTGCTGGGGAATCCGGATTTCAAACTGGAACAAGAGGATATGCCCTTTGTATCCGGCCACAGCGTTTCGGAGCATTTGCAGTATTGTATCAATAAATATTGCCCGGATAGATCCATTGAGGAAGCCCGTGCGTTTTATTTTGAGCACACCCATCGGGAAATGAATGAGATTTTAGAGGGTCGGGGAAAGGAAGGCGCTTTTGTACCTTCTCCCGGTATCAAAGAGTTTTTGTTGGCATTAAAAGCCAAAGGCATCAAGATCGGTTTGGTAACTTCCGGTCTTTATGAAAAAGCATGGCCGGAAATCATGTCTGCCTTCAAGACCCTGGAGATGGAAATGCCGGCAGAAGAATTTTACGATGCCTCCATTACCGCCGGCTATCCTTTGCGCAAAGGGTCGGTTGGTACCTTGGGCGAACTTTCTCCCAAACCCCATCCTTGGTTGTATGCCGAGGTGGCCCGTGTTGGACTTGGGATTCCTTTTGAAGACCGAAATCACGTGATCGGCATCGAAGACAGCGGCGCCGGTGTGGTTTCCATCAAATTGGCGGGATTCCCTACGGTGGGGATTGGCGGCGGAAATATCGAACAAAGCGGCACAAAACCCCTTTGCGATTATTATTGCGAAACCTTTGATGAGATCTTACAATTGATCGACTAAATCATACAAGCACCATCATCCCTGCCTTTCATACAATGGTAGTATCATTATGTGGGAGGCAGGGATCTATGTTTGACGAAATCCTGGCAGGACTTGCGCTGATACTTGCGTTGTACGGCCTAACCTGCGTCATTTCCTCTGTGGCGGTATGGCTGATGACCCCAGGGGATAAGCGGCACTATTGGATGGTTGCGGTTTTGGAGGACCGGGACGAACCGGAAACGGTGATAAACGGGCTTTTGCAACGGTTAGCCAATAGCGGCATGGGGCGAAAGGTGGCTGTGATCGCAGTGAACCATGGACTGTGTCCGGAAAAGGAAAGCCGTGCAGAACGCTTTTGCAAACGGGAAAAAATCATATTATGTAAACCAGACGAATTGTCAGAAATTTTTCATTTGTCCTCTTTTCACAGAGAGGAAAATACAGTATAATAATAAGCGACGTTACAATAAGGAGGGAGCAGCATGGAGCAGGAAAAGGAATATCTGGAAGGTACCGTGGAAGCCATTACCTTTCGCAATGACCAGAACGGGTATACCGTGTTAATGCTTTCTGACGGCGCACAACTAACCACAGCCGTTGGTATCATGCCTGCTGTCTCGGTGGGGGATCACGTGGTGTTACAAGGTGTATACGGCACCCATAAAACCTACGGTTCTCAATTTCAGGTGACCGCCTTGGAGGTTACCCGTCCCCAAACCGCCCAGGCGATTTTGGCATATCTTGCCGCCGGTTCGATCAAAGGCATCGGACCTGCCATTGCAGGAAAAATTGTGGAACAGTTTGGGGAAAACACCCTGGACGTTATGGAAAAAGAGCCGGAACGCTTGGCGCAGATCAAGGGGATCTCGGCGAAAAAAGCAAAAGAGATTGGGGAACAATACGCTTCTCAATTCGGGGTGCGGGAAGTGATGCTTCGTTTTGCTTCCTTCGGTATCACCGCCGTTGAAAGTTTGCGGATACAAAAAGCCCTGGGCGGCAATAGCGTGGAGAAAATTGAACAGAATCCCTTTTTGCTGTGTGGCGACCAGATCGGTTTCACCTTTGACCGTGCGGACGGCATTGCAGCATCCTTGGGTTTTGCAGAAGATGATGGGCTTCGGGTCGAGGCCGGTGTGATTCACGTGCTTCGTCATAACAGCGGCAACGGCCATACCTGTTTGCCCTCAAATAAAGTGTGTCAGGTGGTCTCCGGGTTGCTGTCTGTCACCCAGGATGCTGTCTACATGGCGGCAGAACGGTTGATTGAATCCAAGCGCCTGGTACGCACCTCCTTGCAGGGTAAGGAGTTTTTTGCCCTGCCATATTATTACGGTTTAGAGGAATATATCGCCGGACGATTGAATATGATGGTACAGTTTCCACCTGCACCCATCTACGCCTTGCCGGAGCGGATCGACGCCATTGAAAGTGCCAACCATATTCAGTATGGCGAACTGCAAAGAGAAGCCATCGTAAAAGCCCTTTCGGATGGGGTGTTGGTGCTCACCGGCGGCCCGGGAACAGGGAAAACCACCACCATCAAAGCCATCATTACCTTGTTGGAACAGCAAAAACAGGAATTTGCCCTGGCTGCTCCCACCGGCAGAGCCGCCAAGCGGATGGCAGATCTCACCGGTTGCGAAGCCAAAACCCTCCATCGCCTGTTAGAGGTGGAATGGGGCGAGGATGACCGGCTGGTGTTTACCAGAAACGAGAAAAACCCCTTAAAGGTGGATGCCGTCATTGTGGATGAACTTTCCATGGTGGATGTGTCCTTGTTTGCCGCATTGCTGAAAGCCATGCGGTTGGGTTGCCGTTTGATTATGGTAGGGGACGAAAATCAGCTGCCTGCCGTGGGCGCAGGCAATGTGCTGGGGGATATTCTCGCCAGCGGAAAAGTGCCTGTGGTGCGGTTGGATACCATCTTCCGTCAAGCCATGGAAAGCGCTATTATTACCAATGCCCATAAGATCGTGGCTGGTGAATTGCCGGATCTGACCCTTCGTGAGGGCGACTTTTTTATGGTGCACGAATCCAATCCTGTCCGGGCGGCAAAATTGGCACGGGATCTGTGTACCACTCGGTTGCCTGCGGCCTATGGATACGACCCCATGGCAGACATTCAAATGCTTTGCCCTTCCCGTATGGGCGAAACCGGATCGGTTCGTATGAACCAGCTGTTGGCAGACGCATTGAATCCGCCGGAAAACGGCAAGGATGAGATCACCTTAAAACGGGGTACCTTCCGGGTGGGGGATAAGGTGATGCAGGTCAAGAATAATTATGATATTGTTTGGACTTCTGCCGACGGAAAACAAGGAACCGGTGTGTTTAACGGCGATATCGGCATCCTGCTATCGGTGGACCGTGTCACCGGTACGCTTAGTGTGCGCTTTGATGACCGGGTGGCGGTGTACACCCAGGAGGATGCAGGGGATCTGGAATTGGGTTATGCTATCACCGTCCATAAAAGTCAGGGAAGTGAATATGAGTGCGTGGTCATTCCGGTTACGGGTATTCCGGAAAAACTGGCGTATCGGAATTTGCTGTATACCGGCGTTACCCGGGCAAAAGGGATGTTGGTGCTCATCGGCGCAGACGGAAACGTGGCGTATATGGTAAAAAATCACGTAAAATCCCTGCGATATACCACCTTAACGACCCTGTTGACCGGGTAATGTTCCTTGAAAAACAGCCGGTTTTACACGCTTTAAAAAAATTGCAAAAAAATTTAAAAAAAGTGTTGACAAACGGCTCGGTTTATAATATAATACATTTCGCCGGCAAATAAAGGAGTCGGTTCGAATGGGGGCATAGCTCAGCTGGTTAGAGCACCTGCCTTACAAGCAGGGGGTCACAGGTTCGAGTCCTGTTGCCCCCACCATTCTGTGGCCTGGTAGTTCAGCTGGTTAGAACGCTAGCCTGTCACGCTAGAGGTCGTGGGTTCGAGCCCCATCCAGGTCGCCATATTTGCCTCTGTAGCTCAGTCGGTAGAGCAGGGGACTGAAAATCCCCGTGTCATTGGTTCGATTCCGATCGGAGGCACCACAAATGCGGATTTAGCTCATCTGGTAGAGCGCCACCTTGCCAAGGTGGAGGTAGCG
>CAYLYC010000034.1:0-10074 GCA_964387715.1 uncultured Eubacteriales bacterium
CTTTCATCGGGGGGAGAACTACCAACCCGGCGACCGGGTTTATCAGGTCATTCACAACAAAGCCCTGATCGGGGCGGTGATCGGCTCACAACCCATTGAAGAAGGGGTTCGCATCGTGGCGGCTCACGTGGACGCACCCCGTCTGGATCTGAAGCAAAACCCGCTGTATGAAGCGGAGGAACTGGCTTATTTCAAGACCCATTACTACGGCGGTATCCGGAAATACCAATGGCCCACCGTTCCCATGGCGTTGCACGGCGTGGTGATCCTGCGGGACGGAAACACGGTGGAGATCAACGTTGGGGAAGACCAGGGTGATCCCCAGTTTGTGATCACCGATCTGCTCCCCCATTTGGGACAGGAGCAAAACAAACGCACCCTGGCTGATGGGGTGCGGGGAGAAGAACTGAACCTGCTCATCGGCAGCCGCCCCTTTAAAGCAGAAGGGGAATCGGAACTGGTGAAACTCAACATCCTGCAGATCTTGTTTGAAAAATACGGCATGGTGGAGGATGACTTTATTTCCGCCGAGTTGGAGGTTGTGCCGGCAGGCAAAGCGGTGGATATCGGGCTGGACCGTTCCATGATCGGCGGCTACGGTCAGGACGACCGGGTGTGTGCCTACCCTGCTTTGGTTGCGCTTACCGAAATGGATTATCCCAAGCAAACGGTGATCACCGTATTGGCGGATAAAGAAGAAACCGGCTCTGACGGCAACACCGGCTTGAAATCCGCCTTTTTGCAATATTTCGTGGAAGATCTGGCAGAAGGGATGGGTGTTAGCGGCAGAACGGTGCTGTCCCGCTCCACCTGCTTGTCGGCAGACGTGACTGCGGCCTTTGACCCCTCTTTTGCCGACCCCTTTGAAAAGCGGAATAGCAGTTTTTTGAGTTACGGCGCTGCTATTAAAAAATTCACCGGTGCCAGAGGGAAGTACGATACCTCCGATGCCTCTGCGGAATTTGTGGGTGCCATCCGCAACAAACTGGATGCCGCCGGCGTGGTGTGGCAGACCGGGGAGTTGGGCAAGGTGGACTTTGGCGGCGGCGGTACGGTTGCCAAATACATCGCCAATCTGTGTGTGGACGTGCTGGATATGGGTGTGCCGGTGCTTTGTATGCACGCCCCCTTTGAAGTGGTGTCCAAATTAGACCTGTATATGACCTATCGGGCCATTACCGTGTTTTATCAATAAGGAGGAATGACCAATGGCAAATAAAATTCGTTTAACCGTAGGCGGCATCGAATATATGGTGATGTCGGATGAGGATGAAACCTTTGTACGAAAGATCGGAGACGACCTGAACCACAAACTGGAAACCATCAAAGCCAAAAACAACTGCCTTTCCACCACCATGGTGGCGGTGTTGGCGGCACTGGATTACAGCGAACAGTTGGCAAAATCCAGGATCGAATGTGATACGCTCAAGCAAAAACTGAAGGCCGCCATTGAGGATTCTGCCTGTCAACGGCTGAACAGCGAGGAAGCCCGGCGGGAGATCCAGCGGCTGTCGGAGGAATTGCAGAAGATCCGCAATCAATGACGAAAATTAGGTGAAAATGACCAAAAACAGAGCAGAACCGGAAGGACTGCTCTGTTTTTCTGTAAAGAAAATTTAAATTTGTGAAAGTTCCACAAAAAGGTATTTAAAATATTGTTTATATCGTGGAAACAAAGTTGGGGGTATAGATTTATATTGACTTTTTAAGGCATTTTCGGTAATATAATAGTGTGCTAAATGTGCCAAATTATGCCCATTGGAATTGTACATTTTGCATATTTCTATGGTAGTTTTGTACAGAAAGCACACATATTTTTTCTACCGAATCGCCAAACACTTGTTGTGTTGTTTGGTCGGTTTTGTTGTCTCTATTTACTATCCGGAAAGGGCGATGAACAAATGAGTTACTTAAAACGCGGCTTGGCATTGTTGCTTACCATTGTGTTGGTATTTACAGTGGCAGGCGGAGCTGTTTTGGCTACGGAGGAAGAGGTTACCGGCACGGACACTACCGGCGCTGACCTGTCTGCCGACGTGGGAACCGATGCTGTACTGCGGTACAAGTATTCGGAATACAGCGAAGCTCACGCTGATGCCAGATTAGCAACCGGCTCCTTTACCGTTGCTGCCAATTCGTACGTTAAGGAGAAGTCTTCTGCTGACATTAAGGTGGATACGCAGTACGAACAGCAGGATGCAGAGACCTTTGCTGCCTTGAACGGCATCAAGGGTGCTTCGGTGTACACCGGTGAGCAAACTCTGTCTGATGACGGCACTTCCTATAACGAGTCCTACATCACTTGGGAAATTGACGTTCCCGAGACGGCTCTGTATGCCATCAACGTGCTGTACTACACCATGGAAGGGAAAAACTCCGACATTGAACGTGCCCTGAGCATTGACGGGGAAAAACCCTTTACCGAAGCCAGCGGTCTTATCTTCCCCCGTACCTGGAAAGATGCGGGTGAAGCCACCGAAGACGTGCACGGCAACCAACTGCGCCCCAAATCCGAAGAAGTATACGGCTGGTACGATATCGACTGCCGTGATGCCAGCGGCAACTACGGCCGTCAACTGTATTTCTACCTGGAAAAAGGTACTCATGAAATTCGCTTGGATTCTCAACGGGAAGCAATGATCGTTAATCGCCTGACCTTCTATGCGCCCCAGGATTTGAAAACATACGCCGAATTACAGGCCGAATATAAAGAAAAGGGCTATAAAATGGGCACCGACGCATCGGTGGACGAAGACAGCGTTGTGGTAAAGGTTCAAGCCGAACAACCCGCCTTGAAATCCTCCACCACGCTGTATGCGGAATATGACCGTACCACCCCCGTGATGGAACCCTATGCCTACGACCGCATCGTGCTCAATGAGATCGACGGCGGTAAATTCACCTCCCCGTATCAATGGATGACCTGGAACGTGGACGTGAAAGAGGCCGGTTTGTACCGTATCATCACCCGTTTCCAACAATCTTCAAAGGACGGTTCCTTCTGTAACCGTACCTTATATATCAACGGCGAGATCCCCTGTGAAGAAGCCCAGTACATCCGTTTTGATTACGATAACGGTTGGCAGGTACAGGATATTACCGACGATGTGGGTAACACCATGTACTTCTTCCTGGACGCCGGTATCAACACCATCACCCTGGAAGTAACCCTGGGTGAATTTGCCGACGTTCTGGACCGGGTAGACAGCACCATCTATACCCTGAACCAATGCTACCGTGAGATCCTGATGATCACCGGTTCTACCCCTGACACCTTCCGGGATTACAACTTTAAGGGCATCATTCCCGATACCCTGGCACAACTGGCCAGTTCTTCCAAAGAACTGAAAGATATCGTAACCGATATTGAACAATTGGTAGGGGACACCGGTTCCTTTACCAGCAGCTTTAAGACCCTGATCGAAGACCTGGATACCATGACCGAAAATCCCCGTGTCATCGCCAAACGGCTGACCAACTTCAAGTCCAACCTGGGTACCATTTCTACCTGGCTGTTGAATGCCACCTCTCAACCGGTGAGCATGGACTGGGTCATGGTTGCCCCTCAAGAAGCGGGCGATGAAATTCCTGATGCCGATGCAGGTTTCTTCAAAATGCTCAAGCATCACTTCATGATGTTCCTTGCTTCTTTCTACGTAGACTATAACGATATCGGCCGCCGGGAAGAAACCACCGACGCTTCCCAAGAGATCACCGTCTGGATCACCACCAGCTTGGACCAATCTCAAATCGTTCGTTCACTGATCAATGACGAGTTATCCAAAACCAATCCTGACCTGAAGGTAAACCTCCAGTTGGTATCTGCCGCTACGGTGCTGCCTTCTATCGCCGCGGGAACAGGGCCGGATATTGTATTGGGGGTCGCCTCCACCGACCCGTTGAACTACGCCATCCGTGGAGCGGTTGTGGACATGAGCCAGTTTGACAGTTATGAAGAGGTCATGTCCCGGTTTAACGCCAACGCCGTGCGGCCTTACCAATATAAAGGCAAGACCTACGGTGTGCCCGAAACCTTCTCCTTCCCCATGCTGTTCTACCGTCAGGATATTATGGACGAATTGGGATTGGATATCCCCCAAACCTGGGATGAGGTTTACGATTGCATCGTAAAACTGAACATGAACTCCATGATGTTCGGTATCCCCGGCACCTCAACCACCGCACCCTCCATTTCCACCTACGGTACGTTGCTCTATCAAAACGGCGGTTCCTTCTATAATAGCGACGGCACCGCTTCTGCACTGGACCAACCGGAAGCCATCCAGATCTTCCAACGGTGGACGGAATACTTTACCGCATACGATTGCCTGGTAACTTACGACTTCGCCAACCGGTTCCGTACCGGTGAGACCCCCATCGGTATTGCTGATTACACCCAATACAATCAGTTGAGCGTATTTGCTCCCGAAATCAAAGGTCTGTGGAGTTTCACCAGCGTACCCGGAACACCGGTTTATGACGCTAACGGCAATGCTGTTATCAAAGACGGTGAACAAGTATTAGACCGCACCACCCTGGGCGGCGGTACGGCATCGGTTATCCTCAGCAGTTCCGAAAATCCGGAAGCCGCTTGGGAATTCCTGGATTGGTGGACCAGCACCGAGATCCAAGTAGCATACGGTCTGGAAATTGAAAGTATCCTTGGTACTGCCTCCCGTTACGCCACCGCCAACTTGGCAGCGGCTGAACGCCTCCCCTGGAGCACCACCGACTTCAACGCCATCCGGAACGCCTGGAATGACGCCACCACCTTGCCGGAATATCCCGGTAGTTACATTTTGACGCGGTACATCAACTTCGCCTTCCTGGAGGTTGTTAACAACACCGCTGACCCGGGCGAAGAACTTCTGGACTACGTAAAAATGATCAACGAAGAATTGACCAGAAAACAAGCCGAATTTGCAGAAATCGACGAGTAACAGGAATCGAGGACGAGAAACATGAAATTTAAGCGTGATAAAGAACCGCGTCGCAAACTGACCGGTAAAGAAGTAGCTACCCGTATCTGGAACGATCGGGTAGGGTACTTCATGTGTATGCCGTATTTCCTGCTGTTTGTATGTTTTACGGTTGTGCCGGTAATTATCTCTATCTATTATAGTTTTACCGACTTTAATATGATTCAAACCCCCAACTTTGTCGGGTTTGAAAACTACACCCGCTTGGCCTTGCGGGACGATATTTTCTTAATTGCCCTCCGTAACACGGTGATCCTCGCCGGTGTTACCGGCCCTGTGGGTTATTTGATGTGCTTCTTCTTTGCATGGGCACTGAACGAATTTACCCCGAAGGTGCGTGCCGTTTTAACCCTGATGTTCTACGCCCCTTCCATCTCCGGTAACGCCTTCCTGATCTTCACCCTGCTCTTCTCGGGTGACAGTTACGGCTTTGTTAACGCCTGGCTGATCAAACTGGGCATTATCAACAGTCCTATCCTTTGGTTCCAGGACACCGAATACATGATGCCGCTGGTGATCGTGGTTCTGTTGTGGACCAGTTTGGGTACTTCCTTCCTGTCCTTTATCGCAGGTTTCCAAGGGGTAGACCGTACCTATTACGAAGCCGCTGCCGTGGACGGTGTTCGCAACCGTTGGCAGGAACTGTGGTTTGTAACCCTGCCGCTGATGAAAGAATCCCTGATGTTCTCCGCTGTTATGAGCATCACCGGCGCTTTCAGCGTTGGCCCCACCATCGACGGTTTGGTTGGCTTCCCCAGCACCGGCTATGCGGTACATACCATCATGCACCACTTGAATGACTACGGCGGACAACGGTTTGAAATGGGCTACGCCTCTGCCATTGCCACCCTGCTCTTCATCTTGATGATCGCCTGCAATAAGGTCATCCAAAATATGATCAGAAAGGTAGGTAACTAATCATGGCAAGAGTAAAACAATCCCGTGTTAACCGGTCTACCGGCGGTGACGTGTCGTTGCTCATCATCGTTCTGATCTTTGCATTCCTCATGGTTATCCCCATGTACTATGCCATCGTCCAGTCGTTGAAACCCCTGGATGAATTGTGGATCTTCCCGCCTCGTTTGTGGGTTGCCAGTCCTACCTTTAAGAACTTCCAGGACTTGTTCCAAAACTTAAATGACTCCTGGGTACCCTTCTCTCGGTACATCTTCAACACCTTGTTTGTGTCCATCGCCGGTACCTTCGGTCACGTAATCATCGCTTCTATGGCTGCTTACGCCTTGTCTAAAAAGCGTTTTTACGGTTCTAAATTCATTTTCAGCATCATCGTAACCTCCTTGATGTTTACCACCGCTGTAACCGGTATCCCCACCTTTATGGTCATGCGTGCCCTGGGCCTCATTGACACCTATTGGTCCATTATTTTACCGGCTGTATCTTCTACCCTGGGTCTTTACCTGATGAAGCAACACATGGAATCCATGGTAAAAGATGCGATTATTGAAGCGGCCAAGATCGATGGCGCCGGAGAAATGAGAATTTTCTGGACCATCGTAATGCCCATGGTAAAACCGGCATGGCTGACCTTGATCGTGTTCTCCTTCCAAGGTTTGTGGAATGCCACCGGTTCTACCTACATTTACAGCGAAGAGTTGAAAAGCTTGAACTATGCTGTTTCCCAAATCGTTTCGGCAGGTATTGCTCGTGCCGGTACGGCGGCAGCGTCCATCGTATTTATGATGATCCTGCCCATTGCCGTTTTCGTTTTCTCCCAGAGCAGCATTGTTGAAACCATGTCCTCCTCCGGTATTAAGGAATAGGACCGCGTTAAAATATGTGAAAGGGAGATAAGAAAATGGGAAAATTCATTCGATACCTCAATGGATTATTGGTTGTCACCATGCTGCTTTCGCTGATGGCTTTGCCTGTATCAGCAGAAGTGGAACAAGTGGTAACCATTGAAAGTCCGTACACTACATACGTTTACGATTATTACGGCAATCCGGTGATCACCCCCGATGCCTACACCCCTGATAAAGTGATCAGCGGTGAGGATCTGGGCGTTGATGCCCTCTCTGACCCTTCCGACCTGGAAGTGGACGAAGAAGGGAACATCTACCTGGTGGACACCAAGTATGCTGTGGATACCTCTGACCTCACCAATATGGCAGCACACCCCGAAAGTGACCTGGGGGGATTTACCGGCCGGTTGATCATCCTCAACGCTGACTATTCGGTGAAAAAGGTCATCGTAACCTTTAACAACAAGGGCAAGACCGACGGTTTTGGTGCTCCGGAAGGGGTCACCATTGCCGAAGACGGCACCATTTACGTTGCCGACACCGGTTACAGCCGTATCCTGCGCTTTGATGCCACCGGCACCAAACTGCTGCAGGAATTTACCCGCCCCGCAATCAGTTATCTGGGGGACGATTACAGCTATAAACCCAAAAAATTGGCGGTTGACTCCTCCTACAACATCTTCGTGGTTGCCGAAAGTGTTACCAACGGTATCATTCTGTTGGATGACACCGGTAAATTCGCCGGGTTCGTAGGGGCGCAACAGGTTACCTATAACGTAGTGGACTACATCTGGAAAAACCTGCTGTCCGAAGAAGCCGCTTCCCGTATGGAAGACTTTGTTCCTACCGAGTATTCCAACGTTAAAATTGACGAATACGGCTTCCTGTATGCCACCACCAGTACCATCGAAGCAGAGGATATCGCTTCTGCCTTGTACTCCGGTACTGCCGACACCAAAACCTCCCCCGTTAAACGGTTGAACCCCACCGGGAACGACGTTTTGATCCGGAAAGGGTACTTTACCACCGCCGGTGACGTTGCTTTTGAATATACCGCAACAAACGAACCGGAAGTTTCGGTTATTGAAGACGTGGCGTTAGGGCCCAACGGTCGTTACACCATTCTGGACAGCCGCAAAAACCGTCTGTTCACCTATTCTTCTGACGGTGAACTGATCTATGCCTTTGGCGGCGAAGGGTATCAGGCAGGTAACTCGGTAACACCCCGTTCCATCACCTATCGGGGCACCGATCTGTTGCTGCTTGACCAGGGCAGAGGCACCATCACCGTGTATACCGCTACCCGCTATGCCCAGTTGATCGACGAAGCATACGACCTGTATAAACAATACAAATACGAAGAAAGCGTGGAAAAATGGAACGACGTTCTGGATGTAAACGCCAACTTCGATATCGCTTATGACGGCATCGGTAACGCCTTGATGCAAAAAGAAGAATACCGGGAAGCAATGGAAAATTTCCGTTATTCCAACAACAAAGAACGGTATTCTACCGCATTGGGTCAACACCGTGCCAGTTTGATCGAAGATTACTTGCTGGTGATCGTTGCCGTGGTGGTTGTGCTTATTTACCTTTTGGTCAAACTGTTTGGCTGGATCGGTAAACGCAACCGTGATCCCAAATACCAGGATAAACACGGAACCTTCTTAAACCAAGTGCTTTACGGGTTCTACATCATGATCCATCCCTTTGATGGCTTCTGGGATGTAAAACACGAAAAACGAGGCAGTGCCAAAGCCGCTACCGCCATTGCCGGCTTCCTGGTCGTTGCCCGTATCATCTCCGCATTCTTTACCAACTATCTGTTTAACGACGCTTACGGAACCAAGATCTCCATTATGAGCGAAGTGCTGATCGTGGTCATGCCCCTGTTGCTGTGGACCTTGTGCAACTGGTGCGTCACCACCCTGGCAGACGGTGAAGGTACCATTAAAGACGTTTATATCTTTACCTGCTACTCCTTGTTGCCCATGGCGCTGTTCACCATCGCAACCACCGTGCTGTCCCACTTCATCATTCTGGATGAAACCATGTATATTACCTTCTTCTCCACCTTGGGCGTGATCTGGAGCGGCTTCCTGATCTTCTCCGGTAATACACAAACCCATCGTTACACAGTTTCCAAGAGTATCCTCTCTATCCTGATGGCCGTCGTTGGTATGGCAATCGTTGTATTCATCGGGTTGGTTATTTTCACCACCTATCAACAAATCTACAGCTTCATCGACAGTATCGTCAAAGAAGTGACTTACCGAATTTAACAGAGATGTTTGAATACACACAGAATTTGAGCCGCAAGTGCGGCGGAACGGATGGGAAAATATGAAGAACTTTATGTACAAATCGTTGTTGGTTCTTCTTTGCCTTTGCATGGCTCTGACCGTAGTCGGGTGCAGTGAAGAAGACTCAACAGATGAAAAAACGGCAATCAACTTGGATACGGGGATTGCCTATGAAGCCATCGGTACACGGGAGTTTACCGAAACGGTAGCAACCGCTGCCGGGGATGAACAAACCACCGACGGGGAAGATGCCCAGGGGGATGACGCCGCACAACCGGCCACCGTCACCAAAACCATGGACATCGTTGCCAAAGCAGGGGACTATGAACTGCTGTTGGATCCTCAGCTTGGTACCATCGGCGTTTACCTCACCTCTACCGACCGTTTGTGGAAATCCAATCTGGACAAACAGGAAGTAGAACAAACCATTGCTGACCTTCAAGCGGAATATGCCGCACAAGGTAAGAACATCGTTCTGGAAGAAAGCGACTTTTACGCTTACATGTCCCAACTCATGTTGTCCTACTACGACGCTTCCAATAAAGAGGTCACCTACAACAGCTATCAATTCGCGATCCTGGAAGAAAGCGTTGAGTATTACGGTCTGCAATCCGGCTTACGGATGGTTTATGATATCGGCCAGAACGTGGACGATAAATTAGTACCTACTATGCTCACCCAAGAGGATTATGAAGCATTGCTGGAAGAGATGGGCGAAAATGCCTGGATGTTTGAAATTTACTATGATGCCCGTGAATACGACACCATGGACCCCACCACCCGGGATAGCTTGAAACTGGAATATTCCAACTTCTCCTCCGGTGATACCTACTATCAACTGGGCGCAAACTCCCTGATGGTTAAAAAGGAAATTTACACCTCCTGCCTGGAGAGCATCGGCATGGATTTCAGCCGTCTGGAAACCTACGCTGAAAACTGCGGCAGCGAGTTTGAACGTCCCGACACCCCCCGGTTTACCGTTGCGGTGGATTACACCATCAGCGAAAACGGACTGAAGGTCAACCTGCC